>JAFGLU010000122.1 GCA_016927865.1 Anaerolineaceae bacterium | reverse complement strand
GAACGCAGCCCCCAAGCCGAGCACGCCGCAGCGCAGCGCTTCCTTCGATGGGGCCAATTCCTCCAATCAGAGCACTCGCCGGTAGAAATATAGGATTGGTGTCAAAGAATAAATTTCCCCCCGTTATCATCTTGAAAAACGGGGGCTTTTATACACAATAGGATTGGGAGGGAACGATGATCGAGATTGTGGAGGCTGTTGTATTGGCGCGGCAGTTCAACCGTGAACTGCTGGGCAAGCTCATCGTGGAAGGGGGGCAGGGAAATTCACGGCATAAGTTCGCTTTTGTCTCAGGCAGCGCGGAGGAATATGCCGCGATCCTGCCGGGCAAGGTGATCGGCGAGGCCAGCGATCACGGCTCGGTGATCAAGGTAGGACTGGAAGCGGACTACGTCCTGTTGTTGGGCGAAGGCGGCGAGCGCATCCGCTACCACCGGGATGCCTCGACCCTGCCCAATAAGTACCAGTTCTGGCTGGCCTTCGAAGATGGCGGCTACCTGACGGTTTCGATCCAGGGTTGGGGAGCGACGATGCTGCTGCCTGCCGACCAGGCGGACGCTCACAATTTGATGCAGCCGGGGAGGGTTTCGCCGCTCAGCGCGGCGTTCACTCGAGATTATTTCGAGAGTTTGTATGGGCAGCTCGCGCCGGAGGATAAATCTAGCCTGAAGGCTTTCATGATTACCAAGCCGAAGGTGTGGGGCGTGGGCAACGGTTATTTGCAGGATATTCTCTTCCGAGCGGGGATGCACCCGCGGCGGAAAGTGGTCAGCCTATCGGCTGCGGAACGAGATGTGCTGTATGAGGCGACGGTGGAGACGCTGCGCACGGCGGTGGAATTGGGCGGGCGAGACACGGAATTTGACCTGTTCGACCAGCCCGGCGGGTATGTGAAGCTGCTGGACGCCCGTTCGGTGGGGCAGCCGTGTGTGAATTGCGAAACACCCATTCAAAAAGAGTCGTATATGGGTGGGACGGTGTATTTCTGCCCGCAGTGCCAGAAGTTGTAAGGGAAGAGCTGAGTGGGTAGTCACTATTTTGAGCGTAGCGGATTAGGATTTACCCTCACCCTGGCAGAACCAGGGTCATCCCGGCCTTCTGCCACAGGCATGCTACGCGATCCCTGGAAGGGAGAAGGAGCAGAGTAGGGCTGCAAACCTGGGCACGATTTCAGTGTATACTTACCCCATCCTCACTGTTGGGGGTTGGTATGAAACAACGCGAAAGCGGCTCGTTTTACCGGATTACCGATTTACAAGAAACCGAACGCCCGCGCGAGCGGCTGGCGGAGTTGGGTCCGCAGGTGTTGACCAACGCCGAGCTGTTGGCGATCCTTTTGCGGGTGGGCGTGCCGGGTGAGAACGCCGTGCAGGTGGGGCAGCGCTTGCTGCAAGACCTGGGCGGGCTGCATGGATTGCACAAGGCCAGCTTTGAGCTGGTCTGCGCGCAGCACGGCATTGGTTTTGCCAAGGCAGCGCAGATCAAGGCGGCTATTGAACTGGGGCGGCGGCTGGCAGCCGAAATTCCCGAGGAGCGCCCGGCCATCCACGGGCCGGGGGACGCGGCCGAGTTGGTGCGGTACGAGATGGGTGCCCTGGATCAAGAACATTTGCGGGTGATCCTACTGGACACCCGCAACCGGGTGATCTCGATTGAGAAGCTGTATGTGGGCTCGTTGAACTCTTCCACCGTGCGGGTGGGCGAGGTGTTCAGGGCGGCAATTCAACGCAGCGCGGCGGCGGTGATTGTGGTTCACAATCATCCCAGCGGGGATCCCAACCCCAGCCCAGAGGATGTGGCCTTGACGCGGTCGATTGTCCAGGCGGGTAAGCTGATGGATATCGATGTGCTCGACCATCTGGTGATCGGGCACAACCGCTGGGTAAGCCTCAAAGAGCGGGGTTTGGGCTTTGGGTAAGCACTTGACCAAACGGGGTCAACCGGATAAAATCATGTCTCGTAGCCTCCCGCGAGGGAGGGAATTTCATGCGTTAATGATACCGAGAGTGCATGTTTGAGAACCTGACCCAACGACTGGATGAAATATTCACCAATCTGCGCCGCCGCGGGAAGCTTTCCGAGGCGGATGTGGATGCGGTGATGCGCGAGGTGCGCCTGGCTTTGCTCGAGGCGGACGTGCATTACAGCGTGGTCAAGGATTTCGTTGCGCGCGTGCGCGAGCGGGCGGTGGGTCACGAGGTTTCTCGGGCGTTGAACCCTGCCCAGCAGGTGGTCAAAATTGTCCATGAAGAGCTGATTGCTACCCTGGGCGAGCCTTCTCCGTTGAACCTTTCGGGGCCAAAGCCGCGTGTGGTGATGCTGGTAGGCTTGCAGGGTTCGGGTAAGACCACCGCTGCGGCCAAGCTGGCGCGCAACCTGCGCGCGCAGGGAGAACGCATGATGATGGTCGCCGCCGACCCCTACCGCCCGGCTGCGGTCAAGCAGTTGCAGACTTTGGGCGAGACGGTGGGCGTGCAGGTGTTCCACGAGGCGGGAGTTAAGCCGCCCGACCTGGTTGCCAAGGCCTTCGATACCTGCCAGAAGGGCGGGTACACGGTGATGATCATCGACACCGCCGGGCGTTCGCAGTTGGACGACGCCCTGATGGGCGAATTGCGCGCCATTACTTCGCGAGTAACCCCTTCGGAGATCCTGTTGGTGGTGGATGCGATGATTGGCCAGGAAGCGCTGCGCGTGGCGCAGGGTTTCCGCGACACGGTGACACTGACGGGCTTGATCTTTACCAAGATGGACGGCGATGCCCGCGGTGGTGCAGCCATCTCGATCCGCAGCGTGACGGGCGTGCCCATCAAGTACCTGGGCATGGGCGAGGGCGTTGATGCATTAGAAACTTATGATCCGGGCCGCTTATCCTCGCGGATTCTGGGTATGGGTGATATGATTGGCTTGATCGAGAAAGCCCAGGCGGCTTATGATGACAAGACCGCCCAGGAACAAGCCGAAAAGATGATGAGCGGGTCCTTCACCCTGGAGGACTTTGCCAATCAGTTGAAACAGGTTCGCAAGATGGGACCGCTGGGGCAAATTCTCGAAATGCTGCCCGGCAATATGGGGCAGGCAGCGCGTTCGATTGATCCGAAGGATGCCGAACGCCAAATGAAGATGACCGAAGCGATCATCAGCTCGATGACGCAGAAGGAAAAGCGCAACCCAGATCTGCTGAATGCCAGCCGCCGCCGGCGGATTGCGCGAGGATCGGGAACGGAAGTGCAGGACGTCAATCGCCTGGTCAAACAGTTCCGTGAAGCGCAGAAGCTCTTTAAAACTTTGCAAAAGACGGGCGGGAAGCGTATGCCCCGCTTGTTTGGCTAGAACGCAGGCAGGAGCAGCTTATCCCGCGTCCTCCCGCGGCTCCCTCAAGCTGCTTGCGCCAGTGAAAGCCGGAATAGAAACAACTTGATCGATTGAATTGTCATTTGACGAAGGAGAAAGTACTACCAATGGTTCGCATTCGATTGCGCCGCACCGGACAGAGGCATCAGCCCTCGTATCGTATTGTCGCTGCTGATATCGAAAGCCCCCGCGACGGGCGTTTTCTGGAGATTTTGGGCAACTATAACCCACTGACGGATCCCTTCACTTTTGAGGTGAAAGAAGATCGCATTTACCACTGGATGAAGAACGGCGCCCAGCCGAGCGATTCGGTGGTTCAACTGATGAAGAGCACTGGCGTTATGGACCGCTACGCCCGCTTCCTGGCCGGCGAGCCGGTTGAAAAACTCTTGGAAGAAGCCAAGGCTTATTTCGCTAACCGCAAAGCTGCCTAACAATTTTTTGTTGGTTATCGGGCTGCTGTAAACAAGGTGCATCTGATCCGAAACTGGTCGGAACCCCTTGTTTACAGTAGTACCAGATATTTTGAGGAGTCACTCCGTGAAAGAACTCATCGAGTACATTGCACGTTCGCTGGTTGACGAAGTCGACAAGGTCGAAGTCAGCCAATCGCCGGCGCCGGGCGGCGTAACCCGCCTGGAACTGCGTGTTGCGCGAGACGACATGGGACGGGTGATTGGCAAAGGGGGCCGGGTTGCCAATGCAATGCGAGTGCTGTTGAAGGTTGCGGCAGCTCGCGAAGAAAAACAGGTTTCACTGGACGTGATTGAGCCGCGATGAAACGGCGAAATTCCACTACACCGGAACAAAACAGCCCTTCAGGCTCGCCCGCGCCGGGCGAGCCTTTCTTCATAGCTGTGGGTTATCTGCGCCGCCCGCATGGCATTCACGGCGAGATCATCATGGACGTGCTGACCGATTTCCCTGAGCGGATGCGGCCTAACCGGCAGGTATTCCTGGGAGATCAACGCGAAGCCATCCGCCTGGCATCGGTGCGCTGGCATGGGCGGGCGCTGCTGGTGTCTTTCAGGGGCATTGAGACGCCTGAAGACGTAGGGCGCTACCGTAACACCAGCGTCTACATAAAGGCTGAAGAATTACCGCCGCTGCCAGAAGACGAGTACTATCATCACCAGCTCCTTGAATTGTGTGTGGTCGATGAGCAGGGCCAGTTGATTGGAATCTTAGAGGAAATCCTGCAGACCGGCGCTAACGATGTGTATGTGGTGCGCGCTCCGGAAGGAAACGAAGTGCTGATCCCGGCGATCGAGGGCGTGGTCCTGGAGGTTAGTTTAGAGCGCGGCGAGATGAAAGTCCGCCCGCCGGAATGGGGGTAAACGATCGGGAGCATGGACGCCAGGGCATATTGGGTTGGGTTTAACCTGGTAAAAGGAATTGGGGCGGTCCGCCTGCGCGGGCTGCTGGATTTCTTCGGAAACCTGGAGACTGCCTGGGATGCGCCCGGCGATGCGCTGATGGCGGCAGGCCTGACACCCAAGCTGATTGAAGGGCTTGGGCGGGTGAAGGCCGAAAACCTGATCGAACGAGCCTGGAACTATATTGAGCGCCTGGACATCGGGGTGCTCACCTGGGACGACCCTGCTTATCCTTCGCGTTTGAAACAAATCGACCAACCTCCGCCGGTGCTTTATACACGCGGCGGTTTTGCTGTTCAGGATGACCTGGCGGTGGCCATTGTGGGCACGCGGCGAGTCACCTCCTACGGGCGGCAAGCCGCCGAGGAGATTGCCGCTTTTTTGGCCCATCACGGCATCACGGTGGTGAGCGGGCTGGCCCGCGGCGTGGATGGCGTGGCGCATGATGCTGCGCTGAAGGCCGGTGGGCGCACCCTGGCGGTGTTGGGCAGCGGCGTAGACCGTATTTATCCCCCGGAGCATTTGCGCCTGGCGGAGCGCATTGAGAAGCAAGGCGCGGTGATCAGCGATTATCCGCCCGGCACCCCGCCTGAAAGCACCAATTTTCCGCCCCGCAACCGGATCATCTCAGGGCTGACGCTGGCGACGGTGGTGATCGAGGCCGGGTTGGAGAGCGGCGCGTTAATTACCGCCACTTTTGCCGCCGAGCAAGGCCGGGAGGTGTTTGCTTTGCCGGGCAGCATCTATGCGCCGCAGAGCAAAGGCGCCAACCGCCTGCTGCGCGACGGCGCCCAACTGCTGCTGGAGCCGGGCGATATTCTGGAGGCGTTGAATCTGCAACGCGCGGAACAACACCAGCAAGCACGGCTGATGCTGCCGGAAGACGGCGTGGAAGCCAGCCTGGTGGGGGTTTTGGAGAGCGAACCCCTCCACGTCGATGAAATATGTGCACAATCTGGCTTGCCAATTGACCAAGTATCGGCTACACTGACGATCATGGAGCTAAAAGGGATGGTGCGCCACATGGGTGGGATGAATTACAGCATCATCCGGGAAGCATTTGCGGACTATCGGAGCGATTTGGATGCTTGAACATTACTATGCAGTGATCATGGCCGGCGGAGGCGGAACCCGCTTGTGGCCGTTGTCCCGTCGGTTGCACCCCAAACAGATGATTCGCCTGGGAAGCGAGCGGACGCTCTTCCAACAGGCCATTGACCGCCTGGAAGGTGTGTTTCCCCCGGAGCGCATCCTGGTGGTAACCGTGGCTGACCAGGCAGAGGTGCTGCGAGAGCAGTGCCCTGGGTTGCCGGAGGAGAACTTTCTCCTGGAGCCTGAACCGCGCAGCACGGCCGCAGTGGTGGGGTTGGCGGCGCTGGCCATCCGGCGGCGCGACCCGCAAGCGACGATGGCGGTGCTGACCGCCGATCATGTGATTCCGAACGTGCAGCGCTTCTGTGATTTGTTGGGAGGCGCTTATGAGTTGGCCCAGCAGGGTTTCCTGGTGACGCTGGGCATTCGGCCCACGCAGCCCTCGACCAGCTACGGGTACATTCAACAGGGAGAAGGTCTGGGCCAAATTGGCGGCGTGCCGGCGTTCCGTGCGGCACGCTTCCGCGAAAAACCAGACGAAGCCACCGCGAGGCAGTTTCTTGCCTCGGGCGATCACGTCTGGAACTCGGGCATGTTCATCTGGAAGGTGAGTCTGATCTGGGAAGAGATGGCGGTGTTGATGCCTGCCCTGGCCGGGCAACTGGCCAAGATTGACCAGGTGTGGGACGCGCCTGAATTCCGCGGGCTGTTGAAGGCCTATTGGGACCCGATCCAACCGGTGTCTATTGATTATGGTATTATGGAAAAATCGGCTAAGGTGGCCGTGCTGCCGGCGGCGGATTTGGGCTGGAACGATGTGGGTAGTTGGGACGCCTTGTTTGACGTGTTCCCGACGGATGAAAACGGGAATATCGTTCTGGAAGCCCGGCACATTGGAGTGGATAGCCACAATACCCTCGTTTGCGCAGACCGTTCGAGTCGATTGATTGTCACCATAGGAACTGAAGATCTCATTGTGGTGGAAACGCCGGACGCGTTGATGGTTTGCAAACGCAGCGAGGCACAAAAAGTTCGCGAATTAGTAAATTTACTGAAGAAATCAGGGCTTAACAGCTCTTACCTGTAGGAGAGAACACCGTGTTGGAAGCCTATTGTGTTAAATGCAGAACCAAACGTGAAGTCATGAATCCCGTGGCGGACTTTAATGCCGCCGCGACTCCTATCACGCGAGGTGAATGCGGCGTGTGCGGCACCAAGCTGTTCCGGATTGGCCGGACGGAGGCCCACGAGGGGATGAAAGCGCCGGAGCGAAAAAAGCCCCCTCGCAGCGGCAAGCTGGTGATTGTTGAATCTCCGGCCAAGGCCAAGACCGTGGGGCGCTTCTTGGGCAAAGGTTACACCGTGCGTGCCTCGGTGGGGCATGTGCGCGACCTGCTGCGCTCAGAGCTGTCGGTGGATATTGAAAACGGGTTCACTCCGAAGTACCGGGTTCCCAACGAGAAACGCGCGGTAGTGAAAGAACTTAAAGAGCTGGCCAAAACGGCTGAAGAAATCTACCTGGCGACCGACCCCGACCGCGAGGGAGAGGCCATTGCCTGGCATTTGATGGAAGCGGCGGCCATCGAGCCTTCGATCACCCGGCGGGTGGTGTTCCATGAGATCACCAAACCGGCCATTGACGAAGCTTTCGCACACACACGTGAGATTGACTCACACCTGGTGGATGCCCAACAGGCCCGGCGCGTACTGGATCGCCTAGTGGGCTACAGCATTAGCCCGCTTTTGTGGGAAAAGGTGCGCGGCAGGCTTTCGGCAGGGCGCGTGCAGTCTGTAGCGCTGCGGGCCATTGTTGAGCGCGAGCGTGAGGTGGATGCCTTCATTCCGGTGGAATACTGGACGATCGAAGCCGAGCTCAAACCGGTGGGTGGAAAAACCAGTTTCCGTGCCAAGCTGACCAAGGTGGACGGGGCCGACCCTGAGTTGCCCAATGAGGGTTCGGTGCAGGCGCTGCTGGGAGATATGGATGAAGCCGAGTATGTCATTGCGCGAATTAAGCGCAGCGAACGGCGGCGGCGTCCCGAGGCGCCTTTTATTACCAGCACCTTGCAGCAGGATGCTTCGAGGCGGCTGGGGTATACGGCGCGGCGGACAATGGCGCTGGCGCAGCAGTTATATGAAGGCCTGGACATTGGCGAAGGCGCGCCGACCGGTTTGATTACCTATATGCGCACCGACTCGACCAATTTGTCAGAGATGGCGCTGGCCGAAGTGCGCCAGTACATTTTGGACACCTACGGTAAGACCTACCTGCCGGATGCCCCGCTCACATACAAAACCCGCGCAGCCGGCGCTCAGGAAGCCCACGAGGCCATCCGCCCGACCTCTGCGCTGCGCCTTCCTGAGAAGGTGAAACCTTATTTGTCAAATGATCAGTTCAAGCTGTATCAATTGATCTGGCAGCGCTTTGTGTCCTGCCAAATGGAATCGGCAGTCTATGACATTTTGACAGTCGAAATCGATGCGACGGGCGTTCAGCACAAGTATTTGCTGCGCACGAGCGGATCGACCGTCAAGTTCCCCGGTTTCCTGGTGGTGTATGAAGAAACCAGAGACGAGGACCTGGCACCGGATGAAGATTCGCCCAATGCACGCATCCCGGCGGGGTTGGAAGAAAACCAGAAGCAGAAGTTGGTGCGGCTGCTGCCCGAGCAGCACTTTACCCAACCTCCACCGCGTTACACCGAGGCTTCTTTGGTGAAGCTGCTGGAAGAGCATGGGGTGGGGCGACCTTCCACCTACGCGCCGATCCTCACCACGATTCAAGAGCGCGGCTATGTGGTCCGTGATGGGAAACGCTTGCTGCCCACCGAGACAGGCTTCCTGGTGAACGACCTGGTGGTGGAATACTTTACCCAGATCGTAGATATGGGCTTCACCGCTCAAATGGAAGAAGACCTGGATGAGGTGGCTTCGGGCGGACGGAATTGGACCGAGGTGGTGCGTGACTTCTACGGTGAATTTTCGCCACAGTTGGCCCGGGCGCGAGCAGAAATGCCCGAGACCAAGGCCGAGTTGGAGAAGATTGGGCGAGCCTGCCCCAAGTGCGGCAAGGATTTGGTGATCCGTTGGGGACGCTTTGGCAAGTTCATTTCCTGCAGCGGTTTCCCCGCTTGCCGGCATACCGAACCCTGGCTGCAAAAGATCGGTGTGAAGTGCCCGCAGGATGGCGGCGAGTTGGTGGAGCGGAAGACACGCAAGAAGCGCATCTTCTACGGCTGTGAGAACTATCCCAACTGTTCATTCACCTCCTGGAAGCGCCCGGTTGCCCATCCCTGCCCGAATTGCGGCGGCACGCTGGTTGTTGCCAATAAACGAGAATACCAGTGTATGGCCTGTCAGGCGACTTTCCTGGCGGAGCAATTTGGCGAACCTGCGGGAGAAACGAGTTAGGTGGCACGAAGTTTGCATCCTTGAAATTAGTTGCATCCTTCGAAAGTTTGGTCTACAATAATGTAGTGTGTGAACCAGCAACTAAGGCATAATCTGCATAAATCAGGAGCGGAACCATGGAAACAGTAAAAGAGTATTTGAAGCGACCGATCATTGCCGCTGTGCTTGGGGCAATCCTCGGCCTGGCGTTTGGTCTGTTGTTCGCGTGGAGAATCTGGCCGACCAATTATACCGACGCGGCGGCTGAGCACCTGCGAACTGACTTGCAGGACCAATGGGTGCTGATGATGGTGTCCGATTACCGGCTGAACCCAGACACTGGTCTGGCTGATTTGCGCATGAAAGAGCTGGCTGATCAGAAAGATGCGGCAATTGGGCGCGTGAGGGCGGCGAAGGCTGGCGACCCGGACTTCATCGCCGCGCTAGACAATATGCAAAAGGCACTGGGTGAAGCTGCGGCTGCACCGGTGGTTCCAGAGGCTCCGCAAGATGAGACCAAGCCGGCTGATACAACCGAGCCCGAAAAGAAGACTGGCCCCAACCTGACCATCCTGCTGGTGCTGATGTGCCTGCTGACATTGGTGGTCGGCGGGGTGGTGGCCTACCTGCTTCTGTTCCGCGGCAAGGGTGCCGGTGCAACGCCGGCCGCTCGGAAAGAGCGCGCGCAGCCAGCGCCGATTGAACCGGATGCCGATGGTAACGTTCCGGTGGTCAATTACCTGAGCTCTTACACCCTGGGCAGCGACCTGTACGATGACTCGTTCAGCATCGACTCTGCCACTGGCGAGTTCTTGGGTGAGTGCGGCGTGGGTATCTCTGAGACCATTGGTGTGGGCGATCCGAAGAAGGTAACCGCCTTCGAAGTCTGGTTGTTCGACAAGAATGATATCCAAACCGTTACCAAGGTGCTGATGAGCGACCATGCGTTCAACGACCCAGTGATCAAGCAGCGCCTGGCCTCCAAGGGCGAGCCGGTGTCGGCTGAACCTGGCAAGCGCATCAGCCTGGAGACCGCCACCCTGCGCCTCGAAGCGCGCGTGGTCACCATGAGCTACGGGGCGGGCGCACTGCCCGAGGATAGCTTCTTCGACCAGATGACGCTGGAGTTGCAGGTCTTCACCAAGTAAGCTGCGTCAGAGCTGTTAAAGCCCGATACAAAGAGTAGAGAGTGGATCTAATCGATCCACTCTCTTTTTGTAACTACTTTAACAATGGCAAAATAAAAAATCACAACCTTCAGGCTCGTGCGTTGCCCCCACCCTACCCTCCCCCGGCAGCCAAGAGACTCAATCACTCAGGTACTTTGCCGGGGGAGGGAAAGAATTCTGCAAAAGTGAGGGGCTTTCAGCCCCTCACTTTTGCGAAATCTTCTCCCCTCGCCGTTTCGGCGCTCTGGCGAGAGCTCCGATCACGGGCTAAATATTCCAAGGTGCTTTGCCAGCAGGTCGCGCAGCAGGTGGGTGTGGGCCCATAAGCTCGAAAATCTAAAGAGACATTGTCAAACTATTCACGTAAAGGCGATAAGCCCTGGTTTATTCGATGCTGATGACTTTAAAGACGAACTGGCCATTGGGGGTGTCGGCGATGGCCAATTCGCCAACCTTTTTGCCCAGGAGGGCGCGGCCAATGGGAGATTCGTAAGAAATGCGGTTATTGGGCGGATCGGCCTCTTTGGGGCCGACCACCTGATAGGTTTCGAGGTCGTCGAAGCCCTCTTCCTGAATGGTGACGCGCGCGCCAATGTCCACTTTATCACGGTGGGCGAGATTTTCTTCAATGATGGCCACATTGGATAAGATGCTGGTCAGCTCCTGAATGCGCCCTTCCAGAAACCCCTGCTCTTCTTTGGCCTGGATGTAGTCGGCGTTCTCCGATAGATCGCCCATTTGAATGGCAGAGCGCAGCCGCCGAGAGAGATCCTCGCGGGCAGGGCCTTTCAGTTGCTCAAGTTCTTCTTTCAACCGCTTCAATCCATCAGCGGTCAGGTAATGAACGTCGGACATAGGAACCTCTTTCGATGGGATATTCACTGTGGAAATACGATTTTACCGCGAAATGGGCGAAAGCGCAAAAAAGGGACGGATGCAGCCAGGGTAAACGAATCGTATGTAAGGCATTCCACTTTTGATGAAAAGAGCATATTAAGGCATGTCGTCGCGAGCTTTCCGAGGCTTTGAGAGGAAAGCGTGGCGACCTCCAAGTGTGGTTACCAGCTGAATTGGAGGTTGCTTCGCCAGCAAAGCCTGGCTCGCAACGACATATTCGAGGTTGTTGCAGGAAAATTTTCCAAGATGCGTTTATCCTACTGATGCGGCGTTCTTAAATTGCGAGGCCGGCCAAAGCTGGCCGGCCTCGCGCCTGAAGGAGGATCAGCGCCTAGTATTGTCCCAGGGTGCCTTTCATGCGCACACGGCGTTCGAGGGCTTTGAAGGTGATCAGGCCCAGCCCAACCAGCAAGAACATCGAGCCGAGCAGGATGTAGACCTCGATGTGGATAGGCAGGAGAGTCTTCGTTCCCAGCAGCCAACCGCGCACCGCATCGAAGCCATAGGTGAGGGGCATAGCCAGTGAGACGGGCAGCAGCCAGCGCGGCAGCGAGTTCACCGGGAAGTTGGCCCCGGAGAAGATTTGCACCAGGAAACTGCCGATATCGACCATTGTGTTGGCATCACGCATAATCATGACCAGAGAGGCGAAGGCCAGCCCAAAGCCGTACAGGCCGATGAGCATGGGCAGCATGGCCAGCAGAGCCGGGAGGACGTTGCCGGTGGGTTTGAAGCCGAAGAACAGCCAGCCGAGAAGCACGACACCCAGCGAGGTGAGGGCGGTGGTGATCATGTTGCTGAAGGTGCGGCCAATCATTAGCAGCGGGCGGGGCAGCGGGCACAACCAGTTCGATTCGAGTACACCACCGTCCATGTCGCTTTTCAGGGCGTAGCCCATGCCCCAGAACACCGCCATGATGAAATTGGTCATGGCGCTGCCAACGATGATGAAGGACATGTAATCGGTGGTACCGGCATACCCGGCGAAACCTTCGGCGCGACCGTTGACTGAGAAAGCCATGCCCATGAAGTAGACCGGGGTTAGCCAGACGATGGGCTGGATGACCGTGGAAAGGGCGTTGAGGGGGTAGCGCCAGTACTGCTTCCAGTCTTTGACGGTGATCTGCCACAGGGCATACAGGTGTGAAGCCAGAGTGGGGCGGGATAAGCTTTTGGTGAGAGTAGCCATGATCATGATCTCCTAGAATTGCCCAACGGTTCCGCGGCGGCTGGCACGGCGCTCCATGAAGGAGAAGGCCAGGTAACCGGTTATGAGCCAGAAAGCGCCGAAGAGGAGCAGTTTGAGCAGGTCGCCTTGAAGGGCAGCTGGGGGAGCAGCGGTGAGCGCGGCGGCGCGCCCGGCGCGGATGATGAGGGTGGGGGGCAGCCATTCGGCGAAGGACTGCATCCAGATGGGCATGACGCTGAGCGGGTATGTGATGCCGCAGAAGATCATGACCAGGCCGCGCACCAGTTGGACCAGGGTACCGGCTTCACGGGCGGCGATGACCAGGCTGGCAAAGACGAAGCCGATGCCATACAGGCTGGGCAGGGAGGCCAGGACTACCAGGAGCAGGCTGAGCAGGTTGGCGTTGAAGCGCAAGCCGAAGAACAGGCTGAACTCCAAAATGGATACGACGATGAACACCAACATGATGATGACCTGAACAGGGCTGACTCCCAGAAGGAAGCTGAAGCGCCAGGTGGGGCTGAGCCAGTTGGACTCGAGTGTGCCACGCATTTGCTCGCCTCGCAGGGCGAAGCCCACGTTCCACAGGATGGTGTTCTGCCACATCCACACCAGCGTGCCAATGACGATGTAGCCGAGGAAGTTCTCGGTGCCGGCGGTTTGGAGGAAGCGGCCCAGGCCGCTGCCATCGGGGCCGGAGAGGGCGCGCGCGCTGAGGATGTAGGTGGAAGGGAAGATGATCGGCCAGATTAGCAGGGCGAAGATCCAGGATGGGTAGCGGATGAAGTGAGCCCATTCGCGCCAGACCACCATGCGAAAGGCGCGCAGTTCGGCGCCCAGGGTGGTGTGGCTGAGCGATTGGGATGCGGGAACGGCAGAGAGAGTGGGTTCCATGATCGACTCCGGGTTAATCGCGCAGGGCCTTGCCGGTCAGTTGGATGAAGACATCCTCGAGGGAGGGCTTGACCACGTTGAGGTTGGCGACGTGGGTGCCGTTGAAGTTGACCTGCTCGATGAGCTTGGGCAGGAGGGCGCGGCTGTTAGGCGTGTGCAAGGTGAGCTCCCATAACGACTCGGAGCCCATGTAACGGGTGACCAGGCTGCCGACCTCGGGCATGGACTGGATCTTCTCGCCGATTTCGGGCTTCCAGCCGGCTACTTCCAGGCGCAGGACGTCTTGCTGGTTAATCCGGTTTTTGAGCACGGCAGGTGTATCGAGGGCGATGATCTTGCCCTGGTCGATGATGCCGATGCGGTCGGAAAGCTGGTCGGCTTCTTCCATGTAATGGGTGGTGAGCAGGATGGTGTGACCTTCGGTCTTGAGGCTCAAAATTAACTCGCGCAGGTTTCGGGCGGCTTGCGGGTCGAGGCCGAGGGTGGGTTCATCGAGGAGCAAGATGGGCGGGCGGGCCAGCAGGGCGCGGCTGATGGCGATGCGTTGGCGCATGCCGGTGGAGTAGCGCTCGACCAATTCGTTGGCGCGGGCGGTGATCTCCATTCGCTCGAGCAGTTCATCGATGCGCTTGCGGGCAATGGCGGGGGGAATGTGATAAAGGGCGGCGAAGTATTCCAGGTTCTCACGCCCGGTGAGCTTCCAGTAGATGCTGCGCTCGCCGGCCAGGACGGTGCCCAGGTTTTGGCGGACGAGATTGGCATTGCGGACAGTGTCATATCCGTTGACGCGAGCGACGCCGCTGGTGGGCTCGAGCAGGGTGCACAACATGCGGATGGTGGTGGACTTGCCCGCGCCGTTTGGACCAAGCAGGCCGAAGATTTCACCGGGGTGAATTTGCAGGCTGACGCCGTCCACGGCAGTGAAGAGGGTGGGTGGGGTGCGCTTGAAGGGGTTGGGCAGGGAGAACTTTTTCTTTGGCGCACCGGTTTTGTCGGGCTGTTGGCGGCTGGGGAATTTCTTGATCAGGTTGTCGGCTTCGATAGCGTAGGTAGGTGTCATAAGGACCTCACGAGGCAATAAAATACCAGGCTCGTCCGGCCTGGTTTGGAGAGCATGCAGTGTGCCGAATGGCACAAGTTTCACATTCTGGATATACTATACAGCGAAAATTTAATAATGTCAATAGGTGTTTGAATATTATTTAAAAACTATTTTGATTTTATTTAGTTATTGTGTAAGGGCAGTTCATGAACTGCCCTTACGAATTTACAGCACGGATGGTGGGAGGGGGACTATCTTTGGTGAGGGAAGGGTTAAAAAGACGCGGGTAAGAAACCCGCGCTACGGGGGAGCAATCCCACGGCTTGTAGGGGTCGGGTCTCCCGACCCAATGTTGGTGGTGGGCGATCGGGGGCTGGGAGACCCAGCCCCTACCTGATGTGGCCCGCGGTGCAAGCAAGACGCGGGTAAGAAACCCGCGCTACGGGGGAGCAATCCCGCGGCTGGTAGGGGGCGGGTTTCCCGATCCAATGTTGGCGGGGGCGACCGGGGGCTGGGAGACCCAGCCCCTACATGATGTGGCCCACGGGGCGAGCAAGACGCGGGTAAGAAACCCGCGCTACGAATTTGGGCGGCGAAGCGGTGCGGTGACTAACCTTCGATGGATCATGCGTGTAGGGAGGGTAGGGGGCGGTTCATGAACCGCCCCTTTCACAACAAGTTAGGGCAGGCGCGTGGCGTCGAAGAGTTTTTGGTGCTCGTCGGTGGCGTAGCGGTCGGTCATGCCGGCGATGTGATCGCAGACCGTGCGCTCCAGGCCGCGCTCGGGGATCAACTCCTGAACGTGCTTGGGCAGAATGGATGGCTCGCTGCAGAAGGCCTCGAACAGGGCGGTGATGATGCGCTCGGCTTTGACGGCCATACGCATGACACGATAGTGGCGGTAGAGGTTTTTGTAGAGAAAATCCTTCAACTCGCGGTTGCGGCGGCGGGCCTCGTCGCTGAAGGCTACCACGTTGTAGGGCAACCGCTGGAGTTCGTCCACCGAACGAACCAGGCTTTCGCGCAGGCGCTGGTCGGTGTTTTGGACCACGTCCGTCACGGAGATACCGATCAGGCGGCGAATGAGCTGGTGGCGGGTGAGATCGTCCAGTTCGCCGCCCTTCCAGCCGATGCTCTCGGTGACCACCTCCCACAAGGCGATGCCGGAGAGCATGGCGGGGGTGATCATGCCGGAACGCAGGCCGTCGTCCAGGTCGTGGGCGGTGTAGGTCATTTCGTCGGCTACGTTGGCGATCTGGGCTTCCATGTGGCCGCGTAGCTCGGGATTGAAGTCCCGCGCATCGGAGACGTCATACTCGGTTTCGTGTTTGACCATGCCTTCCAGCACTTCCCAGGTGAGGTTGAGGCCGGGGAAGTCGGGATAGCGGTGTTCCAAATTGGTGACGATGCGCACGGATTGCTTGTTGTGGTCGAATCCGCCGTGTTCTTTCATGAGCTTGGCCAGGGTCATTTCGCCGGAATGACCAAAGGCGGGGTGGCCCAGGTCGTGGGCCAGGCAGATGGTCTCGGTGAGGATTTCATTGGCGCCGAGGGCCACGGCGATGGAGCGGCCGATTTGGGTTACTTCCAGGGTGTGGGTCAGGCGGGTGCGGTAGTAGTCGCCTTCGTAGTTGATGAACACTTGAGTTTTGTATTCCAGGCGGCGGAAAGCGGTGGTGTGCAGAATGCGATCGCGGTCGCGCTGGAAGGCGGTGCGGAAGGGGGCTTCGTCTTCAGGAAATTTGCGGCCGCGCGAGCTCTTGCTGCGGCAGGCATAGGGCGCAAGGCCCTGGCTTTCCAGATCTTCGAGTTTTTCACGGGTGAACAGCATTTTGGTCTATCCTTTCGGGGAGTACCCTTGTGCATCCAGAAGCGTGGCGGTGCCGGGGACAAGGACGCGCGTCCCGCAGGCGTCGCCAAGTAACGCGGATTGAACGGCCCCGGCTTGGAGGCCGGAGAAGATAAAAGCATCTAGCCCAGGGATTTGGGCGGAAAGCCGCAGCATGAGATTGACTTTCTCGAGCATTCCGCCGGTCACGTCCACGCTGGCCGAGCCGGAGATGCCTGAGGCGGCAGTGGAGAGAGTTTGCGGGGTGATTTCGGCCAGCAGATGCGTGCAGGCGGGGAAATCGTCCCAGACGCCTGCTTCCAAACCGGCCAGCAGAATGCGCGCCGGGCGCAGCACCGGAGCCAGGGCGGTGAAAGCGTCTTCGGTAGAGAGGATCGTGCCGCCGCGGACGGTATCGAAGGCTACGTCGCCGTTGACCAGGGGGATGAGCCCGGCGTGCAGGGCGCGAGTGAAAAACTGGGCGCTGGGCAGTTGGGGGGCGCCGTCTGTGGCGAGGAGCGTGGCGGAAGGGGGCAGAGCAATGACTGGCAGCCCGGCATCGAGCAGGGCCTCGACCACAATCTGGTTGAGGGCGCGGGCATCTTGCCAGACTTCGGCAAAGCCCAGCCATTGGGCTGGGGTGCGCACGCCCTGGCGGGTGTTGTGCTTGCGAGCGGGGACGTGCCCAAACGAACCCGACCCATGCCCGATGACCAGCCGCAGTTCGGGGCGGGCGGCGCGGGCAGCGGCGATTTCGGCTGCCAGGCGAGCCAGCACCTCGCGGCGCGGGGTGCGCGGCGAGTCCTTGTCGGTGATGAGCGATCCGCCCAACTTGAGGAAGATCAGGGGTGTCATGCGTGCCTCAAGGGGTAGCCTGGACCACGGTGGTGATGGTGTGGACGGCCCCGGCTTCGCGGAGGGCCGCGGAAACGTCTTCGGCCAGTTCTGGTTCTGCGAGGGCGATCATGTTCCCACCGCGCCCGCCGCCGCTCAGCTTGGCGCCCAGCGCTCCGGCAGCCAGGGCAGCCGTGACCAGGCGGTTCAACTCGGGGCAGGAGACGCCCAATTGGTGCAGGAAGGCGTGGTTGGCGGTGAGCAGGGGGCCGAGATCGAAGGGGTCGCCTTGCTCGATAACCCCGCGAGCCTGATCGGCGATGGCGCCAATGTGGTTGAAGACCGGCTCATAGGATTCCGGGTCAGCTTCGTAGCGGGCGCGCAGGTCGCCGACCACCGTGCCGGTGGGGCTGGGCAGGCCGCTGTTGCCAATGACCAGGGTGAAGGGTTGGGCCACGCGCAGGGTTTGGAAAGGCTGCCCGCGGACGAAGTACACCGGGCGGTTGTGGGCGATGACGGTGTTGTCGATGCCGGAGGGCGTGCCGTGGTAGTACTGGTCAACGCGGTAGGCGATATCGGAGACCTGGGAGTCGCTGAGGGGGTGGCCGAGGAAGTTGGAGACGGCCCGAGCGATGGCCGCGGAGATGGCGGCGCCGGAGCCGAGACCGGCGGCGATGGGGATGGTGGAGGTGATACGGATTTTGAAGGCGGGCAGAGATGAAAGGCCCAACTGTTCTTGAACGGCCAGAATGGAGGTGGCCAGGGGGTTTTCGGGGGGTAGTTCGGACAACAAGGCGTTTAGGCCGATATCAGGCGCGTCGATTTGCACCGAGCCGGACTGTCCGAGCGGGTTGGGGAGGATGACGGCGCGGGCCTGGACATCGCTGACGGGCACGGCGATGGCGGGGCGGTGGTAGACAACCGCGTGCTCGCCAAAGAGGATGATCTTACCGGGGGCCCAGGCGGCAATGGCTGGCATATTTTAGAAGGCGTAGAAAATAACCAGCACCGAGGCGATCCACAGGACGATGTCGATCTGGAGGGGCCGGTCGGTGAGGAGTAACTCTTCGGGCTCGCCGCCCTTGCCCGCCACGTGGATGAGGTACATGTAGCGGAACACGCCATAGAGCACGAAGGGAATGGTGAGCATCATGGCGTGGTTTTCGGGCAGGTTGGGCGCCGAGAAGGTGTACAGGCTGTAGGTGAGGATGGTGGAGCTGGAGACGATGGTGATGAGGTGGTCGAGGAGGGGCAGGTTGTAGCCCTCCAGCACGCGGCGGTGGGCGTTGGCTTTGTCGTTGAGCAGGGTGAGTTCGGCGCGGCGCTTGCCAAAACCGATGTACAGGGCGCCAAGGGTCATGACTACGTAGAGCCAGGGGGAGAAGCGCTCGACACTGATGACCACTACGCCCGCGCCGACTCGCAGGACGAACCCGGCGGCGATGATGAGCACGTCCAGCATGGGTACGTGTTTGAGCCACTTGGAGTAGGCCAGGTTCATGACGAAATAGAGCAAGATAATGAGCGCCAGGGCGGGGGCCAACAGGAAGGCGAGGGTGAGGGAGGTGACGACGAAAACCACAGCGGCGACGATGGCAACCGGGATAGGCAACTTGCCCGAGGCGATGGGGCGGTTGCGCTTGACGGGGTGCTGGCGGTCGGCCTGGATGTCGAGCAGGTCGTTGATGATGTAGACGCTGCTGGAGATGAGGCAGAAGAGCAGGACGGCGGCCAGCGAGCGCAGCAGGGGGGTGGGATTGGAGATGCTGAGCTGGCGGTCGAAGACGACGGCGGCCAGAACGAAGGCGTTCTTGGTCCATTGGCGCAGGCGCATGGTTTTGAGGAGGGCTTTGAGCATGGTTTAATGATAGCATAACTCGGGGGAAGAGAGGGAACGATCCGCGAATAAACGCGAATGTGCGCAAATGAAGAGAAGAATTTTTCCGCGAATTCACACGAATTACGCCGAATGGAAGAACAGAAATTTTTCCGCGAATGGCCCTGGCAAGGCCAGAGTGAACGCGAATTCGCAGGAATGGAAGAGAGGAATTGTCGGGTAGGGGCACAGCGGTGGCCGAAGTCGTGGGAATTATCCAGAGCCGAGCTGTGCCCGAACAGGTTTTACCGCATAGCTTGTCTTCGCCTCTCGCTGCATGGGCGCAGCGCGATTTGAGTAGATTCTCTTGTCTTCGCCTCTCGCTGCGCCCCTACCGCGGCGCTTCCCAATGAAGCACAACGGGCAGGCAGAGAGCGAGTACAATAGTGACATGACCAAAGTGCGGTTGGATGTGTTGGTGGCGGAACGCGGGCTGGCAGAGAGCCGCGTGCTGGCGCAATCGCTGATCATGGCGGGCAAGGTGCGCGTGGGCGGCGAGTTGGTGCGCGAGGCGGGGCGCAAGGTGGCCGCGGACGCCGTGGTGGAGCTGGAGCAGCCCGCTCGCTTCGTCTCGCGGGGCGGGGAGAAGCTGGAACCGGCTCTGCTGGCTTTTGGGCTGGGCGACCTGGGCGGGCAAGTGTGCGCCGATTTGGGCGCTTCGACGGGGGGGTTCACGGACTGTCTCTTGCAGCACGGGGCGGGCAAGGTTTACGCCCTGGATGTGGGTTACGGCATTTTAGATTGGAAGCTGCGCAGCGACCCGCGGGTGGTAGTGATGGAACGCACCAACGCCCGCTATGTGGAGTCGCTGCCGGAGCCGGTGGGCCTGGTGACGATCGATGCGTCGTTCATCTCGCTCAAGGTGCTGCTGCCGGTGGTGCGGGGCTGGTTTGGGCCGGATGGCGGGCAGGCGGTGGCGTTGATCAAGCCGCAGTTTGAGGCGGAGCGGGACGAGGTGAGCCGGGGAGAAGGGGTGATCCAGGATGGGCGCATTCACCGGCGGGTGGTGGAGGAGGTGCTGGGCTATGCGCGGGAGGCCGGTTTTGGCGCGCGCGGGCTGGTGCGATCCGCGCTCAAGGGGCCCAAGGGGAATACGGAGTTCCTGGCGTGGTTAATCTATCCCGCGGGTGAGGAGCTAGATCAGATTGTGGGTCAGGATGCTTTGTTTGAACAGGACTAGAACACCTCAAGATAGTCTGTTTAAGTGAAGAGGTTATAAAAAAACGTATGGCAACTTCATCGTCAATAAAAAATTTAAATCCAAGATTGCAGTCTGTTTTTGGATTCTTAACGCCATCCGACGACATTGAGATTCGGAAAATCTTAGGCAACACAGATAAGTTGTTGCTTGAATTTGCATGCTTTTTTGGGAAAAATCATGCGGGCTGGGGAGGTACAGGTCTAGACCTTGTGTGGTTTCCATCAGGTAAAATCCAGATTAGCAGTTTTGTTGGAGCAGGATCTGATGGGGGTCACATGGTTGATTTTATCGTATCGTTGTACCCTACTTGGTTTTATGACGAGTTTCCCTTGGAACAGGGATGGAAAATTGAGGCAGAGATAGAGGCAGATTGCCAGCATAAGGTTGATTGCGGATACATGCATTGTGTATACGAACTACCGTCTGTCATTAGCTCAAATCCTATTGAGGCAGTAACAGCATTGCAAAATATCACTGTTGAGTTGATCGAATTAGGAAAAAAGAAGCCGATTGAATATTGGCTTCAACTTGCTGGAGAAGGTCAATTGTAATAAATTGATCGACTTACCGGTTTGGAAAATGACAAGAGCTCATATTAGCTCGGTAGTTCTAAACGTTTCCCGGTTCTTAGAATTGAAGGTTTTCCCGTTGACCTGCATCTAAATATTCAGATAAACCAAGATGGAAACTGCTGTGTTGATTGCTCAATGCCTTGCGGGTGACCAGGATGCGATTGCAACCTTCGTGGAGCAATCCTATCCGGTGGTTTTCCGGCTGGCAGTTTCGATCCTGGATGACCCGGCGGAGGCCGGGGAGGCGGCGCAGGAGGCCTTGTGGGCGGCGGTGAGCCGATTGGGACAGTTCCGCGGCGAGGCGGCTTTGACGACCTGGCTGTATACGCTGACGTTGAATGTGTGCCGGGGCAGGCTGCGCAAGCTGCGCGCCCGGCAGCGGCTGCATGAACTGCTGGCGGGGATGCTTTCGCTGGAGCGCTCAGCCCCGGCGGTGGAGGAGACGGTGATTGCGCACGAGGGCCGCCGCAAGCTGTGGGCGGCGGTGCAGGCGCTGGGCGAAAAGCAGCGCCTCCCGGTGATCTTGCGCTATTATCACAACATGCCGGTGGGCGAGATTGCGCAAATTCTGGGAATCAACGAGGGGACGGTGCATTCGCGGCTGAACACCGCCCGGGCGCGTTTGAAAGCGGCGCTGACGGGTGGTGAGAGTCAGCCGGGAGGTTGGAACTATGAGTGAACTCAACCACGAACAGGCCAAACAGGCTTTGCTGCGCGAAGCGGACGGGCTGTTGGACGCGGAGCAGGCTGCAGGGTTGCAACGGCATCTGGCCGGATGCGCGGACTGCCGCCACGAGCAGGCCGAACTGCGCGGGCTGGAAGAATCGCTGCGCGAGACCTTCCGCGAGCATTCCCAAAGCCGGGCGATGCCGCCTTTGGCGAGGGGGCGTGTATTGGCGGGCGGAGCGGCCTTGAGCCGCGTCACCCGCGAGCAGCGCATGATCCTGGCTGCGGCGATGCTGGCCTTGGTCTTGCTGGCCTGGACAGTGGGGGTGGGTGTTTGGGCTGGCTGGCCGCCTGACCAGGCGCTGCGCATCGACAAGACGCGCCCTGCCACGCAGCCATCCTCGGTGCCGACTCTGGCAGTGATGGCGCCCAGCCCCACGCCGACCTTCGAGCCGCTGGTCATGGATGGGCAGGAGAAGGCTGTGATCATGGGGCGGTTGATCGTGGCGACGCCCGGCCCAAAAGACGGATAATGCGTTGGATTGCGTGTATCCACGAGACGCGGGGTGCATAAATGGTCGATACCGGGTATAATCAAAACCTTGGATATAACTACTCAAAGGGTACTTAGCGGCCTTTAACAGAGTGGTTACCCTTGGAAAGCTAACTCATGGACCATATACGCAATTTTTGTATCATCGCTCACGTTGATCACGGCAAGTCTACGCTGGCAGACCGCATGTTGCAGTTGACTGGCACCATTTCGGATCGCAATATGACCGAACAGGTGCTGGACAGCATGGATCTGGAGCGCGAGAAGGGTGTGACGATCAAGGCTTCGGCGGTGCGGATGAGTTATACGGCCTCGGACGGCAAGACCTACGAGCTGAACCTGATTGACACCCCCGGGCACGTGGACTTTAACTACGAGGTCAGCCGGGCCTTGGAAGCCTGCGAGGGCGCGCTGCTGGTGGTGGATGCCACCCAGGGCGTGGAAGCGCAAACGCTGGCTAACCTGTACCTGGCCCTGGAAGCCGATCTGACCATCCTGCCGGTGATCAACAAGATCGACCTGGCTTCGGCCCAGCCGGACGAAGTGGCCGAGGAGTTGAACAGCCTGCTGGGGATTGCAGCCGAGGATATTCCGCGAATTTCTGCCAAAGAGGGCGTCAATATCGACAAGGTGCTGGAGTCCATCGTCAAGCAGGTGCCCCCGCCCAAGGGCAACCCGGAGGCCCCTTTGCGAGCCATGATCTTTGATTCGCATTACGACGCGTATAAAGGCGTGGTGGCTTATGTGAGGATTGTGGAAGGCAAAATTCGCCCCACCGATATGCTGCGCCTGATGGCTTCGGGCGTGGATTTGAAACCGGTGGAGATTGGCTACTTTTCGCCGGGGATGCGCCCGGTTGAATTCCTGGAAGCGGGCGACGTGGGCTACATTGCCACCGGGTTGAAGACGGTGCGTGAGTGCCGGGTGGGGGATACCTTTACCCTGGTCGCCAATCCGGCGGCGGAAGCGCTGCCGGGGTACTTGCAGGCCAAGCCGATGGTCTTCGCTGGGATCTATCCGACCGAGGGTGAAGATTACCCGGCCCTGCGCGATGCGCTGGAGAAGCTACAACTGAATGATGCTTCGTTGAACTTCCAGCCTGAGACGTCGCAAGCCTTGAACTTTGGCTTCCGCTGCGGATTCCTGGGTTTGTTCCACATGGAAATTATCCAGGAACGCCTCGAGCGGGAATACGACCTGGATATCATCGTCACCGCGCCTTCGGTTGAGTATGAAGTGGTGATGAACAACACCAACGAGGTCATCCTGATCGACTCCCCGGCGCAGCTTCCGGATGAAGGCTTGATCCTGGAAGTGCGCGAGCCATGGATGCAGTTGCAAATCTTCAGCCCCACCGATTACTTCGGCACGATCATGGATTTGGCTTCCAAGCGGCGGGCGGTGTTTCGCTCGCAGGAGCATCCGGCCCCCAAGCGGGTGCAGTTGACCTTTGAGATTCCGCTGTCTGAGATGATTGTGGATTTCTTTGACGATTTGAAATCGCGCACGCGCGGCTATGCTTCGATGGACTATTTCTTCGTTGAATACCGGGCCAGCAATTTGGTGAAACTGGAAGTTTTGGTGAACAATGAGCCGGTGGATGCGCTGGCGGCGATTGTGCACCGCGACGACGCCTACCACAAGGGGCAGCGGCTGGTGACCAAGCTGAAGGAGATCATCCCGAGGCAGATGTTCGATGTGCCGATCCAGGCTTCGGCGGCGGGCAGGATTATCTCGCGGGCCAACGTTAAAGCCATGCGCAAGGACGTGCTGGCCAAATGCTATGGCGGCGACATTACTCGCAAGAAGAAGCTGTTGGAAAAGCAGAAGAAGGGCAAACGCCGCATGAAGATGGTCGGCATGGTGGAAATCCCGCAGGAAGCCTTCTTCGCGGTTCTGCGCCTGGAGGAAGAATAAAATGATGCGCCAATGGCGGAACGTCCGGCGCTGGCTGCCGGGCGTGCTGATCAGCGTGGTGGCGCTGGTGCTGGTGTTCCGCCTGGCGACGTTTGAGGGTTTGACGGAGGCTTTAAGAGCCGCCAAACCGGTCAACATGATTATTTCTTTCTTGATCCTGGTGCTCTCGGGGTTCAGTCGGGCCATGGCCTGGCGGGTGCTGTTGGGGGCCAAACCGCCCATCTGGCGAACGTACCTGATCATCCAGGAAGGCTACCTGTTGAATTACCTGTTTCCGCTCAAGGCCGGTGAGTTGGGGCGAGCGGTGTTCATGGGCCGCGAGTTGAAGATCAGCCCTTTCCAGGTGCTTTCGAGCATTGTCATCGAGCGGGCCTTCGACGTGGCAGTGGCGGCGGCGCTGGTGCTGACCACCCTGCCCCTGGCTTTGGGGCTGGATTGGGCCGGCCCGGCCGCGGCGATCTCGATGGTCGTGGTGCTATTGGGCTTGCTGGGTCTGTACCTGCTGGCGCGCTTCCGTGACCGGGTGCATGGCTGGCTGGAGAAATTGCCCGCGCGTTTTGACAAAATCAAGCGACTGGTGCTGCCGCGGCTGGATTCGCTGCTGGAAGGCCTGAGCGCGCTGACCTCGCCGCGCCGCTTCTTGACCGCAATGGGTTGGATTGCCTTCGCCTGGGCGCAGTGGATTGGGATGCACTACATTATGCTGATCATGTTCGAACCCGGCGCGCCTTTCTGGTGGATGATGTTCATCGATGGGATCGCCGCGCTGGGCATGGCGGTGCCTTCGGCGCCGGGCGGGCTGGGGATTTTGGAAGCCGCCGTGGTGGGGGCGCTGGGCGTGCTGGGTGTTTCGGCATCGGTGGCGCTGGCCTTTGCCCTGCTGATGCGCATCTTGCAGATTATCAGCGGCGCCATCTTTGGCCTCATTGGTCTGGCCCAAGACGGGCGCATGTTGAGTGAGATCCACCTGGCTGGTGAAGCTGATACACAAATCTCGAAGGGAGATTGAACCACATGGCAGGACAATATCTGGTGACGGGGGGAGCCGGGTTCATCGGCTCGAATTATGTTCACCGGCTGCTCTCGCGCGGCGAGACGGTCACAGTCTTTGATAACTTATCCCGGGGCGGTTCGCGCAAGAATCTGGCCTGGCTGCGCGAAACGTTTGGCGAAGGAGCTTTCCGTTTGGTGGAAGGGGATATTCGCGATGCGAACGCCATCCAGCAGGCTGCCGCCGATGCCGACGTGGTCGTGCATCTGGCGGGGCAGGTAGCGGTGACCACTTCGGTGATCAATCCGCGCGAGGATTTTGAGATCAATGCGCAGGGCACTTTCAACGTGCTGGAGGCGGCGCGTCTTTCGGGGCGCAACCCGGCTTTCATTTACGCGTCGACCAATAAGGTCTACGGCGGGATGGAAGATGTGCGCGTGGTGGAAGAGCGCACCCGCTACGCCTACGCCGATTACCCTTACGGCATCCCTGAAACCCATCCGCTCGATTTCCACTCGCCTTACGGCTGTTCGAAAGGCTGCGGCGACCAGTACGTGCGCGATTATGCGCGCATCTATGATCTGCCCACGGTAGTGTTCCGGCAGAGCTGCATCTATGGCCCGCGCCAGTTTGGCGTGGAAGACCAGGGCTGGGTGGCGTGGTTCGTTATCGCCACCCTGACGGGCAAGCCCATCACAGTCTACGGTGACGGCAAGCAGGTGCGGGATGTCCTGTATGTGGAAGACTTGCTAAATGCCTACGACGCCGCAGTGGCTCAAATCGACCACGCTGCGGGAACTGTGTATAACGTGGGGGGCGGGGCCGAAAACATTTTGGCGATTTGGACCGAGTTTGGGCCGCTGCTGGAAAAGCTGGCCGGCAAGACGCTGCCCACAGCGCAAGGCGATTGGCGCCCCGGCGATCAGCGTGTGTTTGTCGCGGATGTGCGCAAGGCCGAGGCCGAGTTAGGCTGGCGCCCGAAGGTAGGCGTCGAAGAAGGCATCCGCCGCCTGTACCAGTGGGTGCAAGAGAATCCGGGTTTGTTCGAGGGGTAACCAATTCAGCTTATGCGTATTCTAGTCGTCCTAACCTACTACCGCCCTCACATCAGCGGTTTGACCATCTACGCCGAGCGGTTGGCCAAGGCCTGGGCGCGGCGCGGGCACCAGGTGACCGTGTTGACCTCGCAGTATCAACCCGATTTGCCGCGTGAAGAAGTGTTGGACGGGGTGCGCATTGTGCGCGCGCCGGTGGCTTTTCGGCTGAGCAAAGGCGTGATCATGCCCACCTTTGGAGCGCTGGCCAGCAAGCTGGTGCTGGAGCATGACGTGATCCAGTTGCACCTGCCGCAGTTCGACGCGGCGGGGGTGGCCTTGCGCGGGCGGCTGCTGCGCAAGCCGACGGTGATCACTTACCACTGTGACCTGCGCATGCCCTCCGGCGTGGTGAGTTGGGCGGCCAATCAGGCCGTGCGGGTGATGAACAACCTGGCGGCGCTCTCGACGCACCGCGTTGTGACCTACACCGAAGATTACGCCGTGAATTCGTCGTATTTGAAGCGCTATCTGCGCAAGTTGCACGTAATTCCCCCGCCGGTGGAACTGCCCGAGGTGAGCGCGGACGAGGTGAAAGCCTTCGGCGAGAAACACAATCCCGACGGGCGCGGCCCGATCATTGGCATGATGGCGCGCTTTGCCACCGAGAAGGGCGTAGAAATCCTGATGCGGGCGCTGCCCAAGATTTTGGAAGCCCATCCGAAGGCGGTGGTGTGGTTTGGCGGTCCGTATCAGAACATCATGGGCGAAGAGCAGTACTGGGCGCGGCTCGCGCCAGAATTGGAGCGACTGCAAAAAGAGGGCAGTTGGCGCTTTTTGGGCGCGCTGGACCCACGCCAGGCGGCGGCCTTTTTCGCCAACATTGACTTGCACGTGCTGCCCAGCCTGAACTCGACCGAGGCTTTTGGGCTGGTGCAGATCGAGTCGATGCTGAACGGGGTGCCTTGCGTGACCTCTAACCTGCCGGGGGTGCGCATCCCGGTGAAGCGGCACGAGATGGGGCGCATCTTTGAGATTGGCGACGTCGACGGGCTGGCTGCTTCGGCGCTGGAAGTGCTGGCGGACGTGGAAAAGTTCCGCCGGCCGGCCGGGCCGATCGCGGAAATGTACTCGCCCGATGCGATCGCGATCGAATATGAAAAGCTGTTTGCCGAAATGCGCGGCGAATTAATGGTAGAAGGGTAGGGTGGGATGAAAGATTACTTGTGGCTAAACTTGAAAGATTTGCCGTATTTCCGCGGTGTGCTGCGGGCGGTTGAATCGCGCTTCTACCAGGATTTTGACCTGACCAGCCCGGTGTTGGATTTGGGATGCGGCGATGGCGACTTTGCTATGGTCACCTTCGACCAGCCTCTGGATGTGGGCGTGGACCCGTGGACGGGACCAGTTCGTAAGGCGGTCAAGCTGGACGTGTACCGCATGGTGGTGCAGGGCTCCGGTGACACCTTGCCGTTCGATGAGGGCTACTTTAACAGCGCGGTGAGCAATTCGGTGTTGGAGCATATTCCCGATCTGGACGCGGTGCTGGTAGACCTGGCGCGCGTGCTGCGGCCGGGTGCTCTGTTCTTGTTCTGTGTGCCTAATCAGAACTTCTTGCCGAACCTATCGATATCCAGCTTCTTTGACCGGATTGGCTTGCGCGGATTGGGGAACGCCTACCGGGCGTTCTTTAACAAGATTTCCCGCCATCATCACTGCGATGACGTGCCCACCTGGACGGCGCGCCTGGAGCGGACCGGCTTCAGGCTGGAGCAAAGCTGGGATTACTTTTCACCTAAAGCGCTGCACGTGCTGGAATGGGGCCACTATCTGGGACTGCCTTCGCTGGTGGCGCACGGCCTGTTTCGCAAGTGGATTCTGGCGCCGACGAAGTGGAACCTGGCACTGACCCGAAAATTGATCGAATGGGTTTATACCAGCGAGCCGAAGCATCCCAAGGGTTCGTATACATTTTATGTTGCCCGCCGCGCGGGATAACTACTATACTTGTTTTGACTTTCCAGCATCCCGACCCACAGCGAGAGATTTATGGATGAGCCAAGTGTTCTTGATTACCTGAAAGCGAAACTAAATCCCTTCCACAAGGAGAAGATTGTCATTCCGCCCGAATTGGTGGCGGAACAATCGGTGCTTGAAGAGGGAGAAGTTGTCATGGCGGAAGCCGACATCGAGAAAACTGCGCCCGCCGCGGCGATCCCTGTGATCAAAGCCCCGGCCTTGCCCTGGCCCTGGCGCACCGCGACTTCTGTGATCGCGGCATTGTTGGCGCAGTCGATGCTCGAGCCGCCGGCCCGCAACCTGGAGATAGGCCTGGCTTTGTACTTGTTGGCGGCGGTTCTGGCGGTGTGGGCTTTTTGGCAGGGCGAGTGGAAGCTGGCTCGGCGGCCCGAAGAAGCGGACGAGCCTATGCGCCTGCCGGCGATGGCGAATTGGCGCCTGTTCATGCTGGGCGGTTCGGTGATTTTGATGCTGCTGGGTTTTGCTTTCTTTCAAGATAACCGCTTCACGGCCTGGAATGTGACACTGTGGCTGTCGTCGCTGACCCTGGGTATCATCAGCTTGCTTCCTAATGTAAAGGGAACGACCCGCCAACGGGCGGACCAGCCTGCGGAGATTCGTGTGAATGTTTGGACGCTGCTGGTGATTGCCGTGTTGGCCTTTGGCGCTCTTTACCGCTTTGTCGACTTGAACGGCATTCCGGGCGAGCCGTTTAGCGACCATGCCGAAAAGCTGCTGGACGTGAGCGACGTGCTCAATGGGCAGCGGCCGGTTTTCTTTGTGCGCAACACCGGGCGCGAAGCCTTCCAGATGTACCTGACAGCCTTTGTGGCCACCTTTTTCGGTACCGGGCTGAGCTTTCTGAGCCTGAAATTAGGCACAGCGCTGTGCGGGTTCTTGACTCTGCCGTTCATCTACCTGACCGGCAAGGAAGTTGGTAACCGCTGGGTGGGGCTGCTGGCCATGCTCATGGCGGGGGTGGCTTATTGGCCGAACCTGATCTCCCGAATTGGGCTGCGCTTTCCCATCTACCCGCTGTTTGCGGCGCCCATGCTGTACTTCCTGCTGCGCGGCCTGCGCACCCGCAAGCTTCAGGATTTTATCCTTTCGGGAATTTTCCTGGGGGTGGGCCTGCATGGATACAGCCCGGCCCGCTTCCTGCCGTTCGTGGTGCTGGCGGCGATTGGCATTTACTTGCTGCACCGGCAGTCGAAGGGCAACCGCGTCCAAACCATGATGGGCCTGTACGCGCTGGCCTTTGTCTCTTTGATTGTCTTTGTGCCGCTGTTACGGTATTGGTTTGACAATCCCGATTGGTTCTCTTACCGGGCCATGACCCGGCTGACGGATGTCGAACGGGCCATCCCCATGCCGGTGTGGCAGGTGTTCTTCTCTAACCTGTGGAAAGCCTGGGTGATGTTCTGGTGGGACAACGGAAACATTTGGGTCCACTCCATTCCTGGGCGCCCGGCGCTGGATGCGGTTACCGGCGGGTTGTACTTTTTGGGGACGGTGTTGGTGGCGGCGCGGTACGTTCGCCGGCGGCACTGGCTGGACCTGTTCTTGCTGGTATCGGTGCCTTTGCTGATGATGCCTTCGATCCTGTCGCTGGCTTTCCCCGAAGAGAATCCTTCTCTCAACCGCACCGGGGCAGCCATTGTGCCGGTGTTCATCATCGCGGCGATTGGGTTAGAAGGCTTCTTGCGGACCATCAATGTGCGGTTTAAGGCTACCCCGTTGCGGCAGTGGCCCACTTTTATCATCGGCGTTTACCTGGTGATGCTGATTTCGATGCAAAATTACTCGCTGGTGTTTGATACGTTCAAGACGCAGTTCCTGAACGGCGCCTGGAACACCTCCCAGATTGGCAAAGTGGTCTATAACTTTGCGACCTCGATCGGCAGTTACGACACAGCTTACGTGATCCCGTATCCGCATTGGGTGGACACCCGGCTGGTGGGCATTCAGGCGGGTTTCCCGGGGCGCGATTATGCCCTACCGATGGAACAAATCGCCTTGACCAGCACCGATCCGCGGCCCAAGATGTTCCTCTTCCGCCCTGACGATCAAAATACCTATATCGAACTGCTGCGGGTCTATCCAAACGGCAATCTGAGCCGCTATACATCCGGATTTGACGGCAAAGACTTTATGATTTACTTCGTTCCAGCGAGCCAGTAGAGGGAAGCGAAATATGGGTGACATGAACCAAGAATTACTACCGGAACAACCTGTGAATGAAACCCCGCTGGAGCAGCCTGCCGAGGCGCCTGCTGAGCTTGCTGCGCCGCCGACGCCCAGGCGTAAATCAGGGTCGTTGTCGCTGGCCTGGGACATTCTGCTGATTGGCATTCTGATTCTGGGCGCATATTTCCGCTTTGTGGGCGTGGATTGGGACGAAAACCAGCACCTGCACCCCGATGAGCGCTTCTTGACGATGGTCGCCAGCGGGATTACCTCCGAAGGCAACGAAGGGCGCTATTTCGATACTGCCATGTCGACACTGAACCCGAACAACCGCGGCTATGGCTTCTATGTATATGGCACGCTGCCGTTGTTTATGGTGCGCATTACCGCTGAACTGCTCGAGCAGACCGGCTACGGCGAGATTTACCTGGTGGGAAGGCAGTTGTCTGGCTTTATGGACTTGTTGACCATCTTGCTGGTATATCTCATTGCTAACCGGCTGTATCAAAAACCGCGCCTGGCTTTGCTGGCGGCGACCTTCACCGCGTTTGCGGTGCTGCAAATCCAGTTGTCACATTACTGGACCACCGACACCTTCAGTAACACGTTTGCCATTCTGGCCATTTACTTTGCTGTGCGGATATTGCCGCAGGATGGAAAGCCAGCAGGGCCGGAGTTGAAGGCAGGCGATTCGTGGATCAACGGTCTGTGGCGGCATTGGGGCACGCTCGTCCCCTATGCCATGTTTGGCATTGCCATGGGCTGGGCGCTGGCGAGCAAGATCAACACCGCGCCGCTGGTGCTGCTGCTGCCGGCTGCGGCCTTGATCAGCTATCTCAAGCTGAGCAGCGAGCAGCGCGAGCACATGGTGAGTGTGTATTTGCGAAATTTGGCCATTGCAGGCATCTTATGCTTGCTCACCTTCCGCATCTTCCAGCCCTATGCCTTTAACGGACCGACATTTTTCCACGTTTTTCTCAGCGAAAAGTGGAAAGACACAATGGAATCACTGGCGGCGCAAAGCGGCGGCGATGTGGATTTCCCGCCTGCCTTGCAGTGGGCGCGCCGCCCGATCTGGTTCTCGGGGCAGAACATGATCGTGTGGGGGTTAGGTTTGCCCCTGGGGATGTTGAGCATCGCGGGTTTCCTGTGGATGGGGCGACGGGTGTTCATCAAGGGCGAGTGGCACAAACATGCCCTGTTGTGGGGCTGGACGGGGATGTACTTCGTCTGGCAATCCACGCTTCTGTCGCGGACCATGCGTTACCAGTTGTTGATTTATCCCACTCTGGCGATTATTGCCGCCTGGGCGGTGTTTGCGCTGTGGGAAAAGGGCAAACAGCGCGGGTCTGCTTTCATGAAAGCCGCGGCGGCACTCACGGGTGTGGTTGTGGTGTTAGGCACCTTTGCATATGCGTATGCTTTCACGCGGATTTATACGCGACCGGTGACGCGCGTGGAGGCCAGCCGTTGGATCTACCAGAACATACCCGGGCCGTTGACACTGGAAATGGAAACGGTCGACGGGACGGCCAACCAGCCCCTGGCTTACCAGATTGGTGGGCGACTGGTGGCGGAGGAGCCTATCACGATTGCCTTCACGCCTCAGGAATCAGGCCTCTTCACCAATTTGAGTTTTGACCATATCCGTGATCGGCTGAACGACAGCCAGATGAAGACCATGATGATCACGTTGCGCGACGGAGACAATCGTGAAAACGTGCTGTCCTCGGCAGTGCTTCAGGATACATTCGCGGAAGAGGGCAGCGACCGCGGGCGCAGCTTTAGTTTCGACTTGCAGCCGCAGGTGGAGGTGCAAGCCGGGCACAACTATGTCCTGGTTTATGAACTGGTGGGGCAGGGCATGGCGGTTGACCTGATTGGGCAAATGCGCCTGTCGATTGCTACACAGGAAGGCGTCTTCAAGCAAGCGCTGCCGGATCCGATGCACACCATGACGGTGGAGCGCAATTACGAAATATACTTCCGGGCAGCTTATGCGGGCGAGTTGAACGCCGTGAATGTGCGCAGAATTCTGGATTGGGAGAACTTGCCTGAGGAAAAGACCTTGCGCCTGTCGGTGGTGAACCCAGAGGGCAATGAGACCCTGGCCGAAGCCGAGGTGACAAGCAGCTTCCAGGCGCTGGACGATGTGAAGGGCGAGCCGTACCGCTTTGAATTTGCCACACCGGCCGTGCTAGAGCTGGACAGGCAGTACATTTTACGCGTCGAGGTGCTGCAAGGACCGGGGCAAATAGTGGTTTATGGCAACGTACCGGTGAATGAAAGTAGTTGGGATGACGTTTTGCCCATTGGCCTGGACGGTTACAGTCCCTATGACTACAACATGGGCGTTTATCGAAGCGATCTCAACTTTGAGATGTACTGGGACGACAACGCCGAAAAGTTGGACCGCTTCCTGAACAACCTGGACAACGGAGATTACATTTTTATTAGCTCGAACCGCCAGTGGGGCACCACGACCCGCGTACCCGAGCGCTATCCGTTGACCACGCAGTTCTACCGCAGCCTGATTGGCTGCCCGGCGGAGGAGGATATTCTCACCTGCTACCGGGTGGGGGAGCCTGGCATGTACCAGGGCGAACTGGGCTTTGAATTGATCGCTGTGTTCCAGTCCGATCCAAACCTGGGCGGGCTGCGCTTCAATACACAGTTCGCCGAAGAGGCTTTCACCGTTTACGACCACCCCAAAGTTCTGATCTTCAAGAAGACCGCCGGTTACGACTCGCAAGCGGTTCGAGAAATCCTGGAGCGCGTGGACCTGTCTCAGGTGGTGCGCATTATTCCAGGGAAGGCTAAGAGTTTCCCGGCTAACTTGCTGCTGCCCACCGACCGGCTGGCCGAACAACGCGACGGAGGCACCTGGGCGGAATTGTTTGACCGGGATGGGCTGTTGAACAAGTACCCCTTTGTGGGGTTGGTGGTGTGGTACCTGGTGATCAGCCTGTTGGGTTGGATCAACTACCCGCTGGTGCGGCTGGCACTGCGCGGGCTGCCGGACAAGGGCTTCCCGCTGACAAAAATCGCGGGAATGATGCTGCTGGCGTGGATTGTGTGGGTGGCGGGCTCGGCCAGGGTGCCTTTTGTCCCGCTGACCATCAGCGCTGCGGCGCTGCTGCTGCTGTTGATCAACGCCGGGCTGGCCTGGCTGCAGCGCGAGGAACTGGGCCGCGAACTGCGGGAAAAGAAACGTTACTTTTTCTGGGTCGAATTGATCGGCCTGATTCTGTTCGTCATCTTTTTGCTGGTGCGCCTGGGTAACCCCGACTTGTGGCACCCGTATAAGGGCGGCGAGAAGCCGATGGATTTCTCCTACTTTAACGCCGTGTTGAAGAGCACCACCTTCCCGCCGTATGACCCCTGGTTTGCGGGCGGGTACTTAAATTATTATTATTACGGTTTTGTCGTGGCGGGCATACCGGTGAAGTGGCTTGGGATTGTCCCGGCGGTAGCCTACAACCTGATTCTGCCGACCTTCTTCTCGCTGGTGGGGCTGGGGGCTTACAGTGTGGCCTGGAACCTGATTAGCGCGGGGCGCAAAGCCCCGGCGGAGGGCGAAGAGCAGCCCGCGCCGCCCTTCCTGGTAGGATTGGCCGGGCCGGTGCTGCTGGCGATTGTGGGCAACCTGGGCTCGCTGCGAATGATCTGGCATGGCATCATGCGTCTGGCGGCGCCGGACGGCACCGTGGTGGACTCCAATATCTTCCAGAAGATTGGCTGGACGGTGGGGGGCATTGGCCGGTTGTTTGAAGGTTCGAGATTGCCTTATGGCGCGGGCAACTGGTATTGGGACCCCAGCCGGGTGTACCCCGGCAGCGCCATCACCGAGTTTCCGGCCTTCACCTTCCTGTACGCCGACCCGCACGCGCATATGTTTGCCCTGCCGGTGACCATCCTGGCGCTGGCCTGGGCGCTGTCTATTGCGCTGAAGGGATGGGAATGGGGGCTGGAAGACGGGCGCGGCAAGAAGATTCACTTTGCGGTGACCTTCTTCTTGGGCGGGCTGGCTATAGGCGCGTTGAAACCGATGAACACCTGGGACCTGCCCACTTACCTGGCCCTGGGCGCGGTGGCGATCCTGTTTGCGTCTGTCAGCGGCGCGGTGAAGAAGAAGGAGAACTGGGTCAAGGGGCTGGCCTTGGGCGGGTTGAGCGCCCTCCTGTTGGTGGGGCTGGCCTTGCTGCTGTACCAGCCGTTCACCGATTGGTTCGGACAGGGCTATGACAAGGTCAAGTTCTGGCATGACGAGCCTTCACCCTTCTGGTCGTATATCACTCATTGGGGCGTGTTCTTGTTCTTTATTCTCTCCTGGATGGGATGGGAGACGCGCGATTGGATGGCAACCACGCCGGTTTCCTCGCTGAACAAAGTGATGAAATTCCGCGAGTTGATCCTGTTCCTGCTGGCGGTGCTCGTGCTGATGGTGGTGGGCCTGTTCTTGCTCAAGGTGCAGATTGGTTGGCTGGCGATTCTGGTGATGGCCTGGGCGGCAACGCTGCTGCTGCGGCCCAACATGCCCGCGGCCAAACGCGCGGTGTTGTTCCTGGTGGGTACGGCCCTGGCATTGACGCTGTTTGTCGAGCTGTTCCACCTGGAAGGCGACCTGGGGCGCATGAACACGGTGTTCAAGCTGTATATGCAAGCCTGGACTTTGCTTTCGCTCTCGGCGGCGGCTTCGCTGGCCTGGGTGCTGCCCGCGGTGCTGAAGGAGTGGCCCGCGCTGCGGCGCAACGCCTGGCAGGTGCTGGCGGTGGGGCTGGTCTTTAGCGCGGCGCTGTTCCCCTTGCTGGGCGGCGCAGATAAAATTAAGGATCGCTATAGCAGCGAGGCTCCCCACACCCTGGACGGCATGGCTTATATGCCTTTCGCTACCTACGGCGAAAACGGCACGGACATGAGCCTGGCGGAAGATTACGTGGCAATTCAGTGGATGCAGGAGAACGTGCCCGGCTCGCCGGTGATTGTGGAAGGTCATGTCACCGAATACCGCTGGGGCTCGCGTTATACCATTTACACCGGATTACCGGGTGTGGTGGGCTGGAACTGGCATCAGCGCCAGCAGCGGGCTTTGACCCCTTCGGAATGGGTGTTTGGCAGAGTGGAACAGATTGGCCTGTTCTATAACACGGAGGAGCGCAGCCTGACCACGGATTTCCTGTCCCGTTACGATGTGAAGTACATTGTGGTGGGTGTGATGGAACACGCCATCTACACTCCGGAAGGGCTGGCCAAGTTTGAAGCCTGGGATGGCGAACTGTGGGGCGAGGTGTTCCGCACCGGCCAAACCGTGATCTATCAGGTGCGGTAACGATATGACCGCAGTGATTTGGTACTTGTGGATTGTGGTGAGCGGGCTGGCGGTGTTCCCGCTGGCCTGGCGGCTGCTGCGCTTTTTACCCGACCGCGGCTGGACTCTGAGCAAGCCTTTGGGGCTGCTGCTGTGGGGCTATGTGCTGTGGATGGGCGGCTCGTTGGGGGTTGTGCCGAACAATTCGGGCGGCTGGCTGGTCAGCCTGCTGGTCATTGTGGGTTTGTCGGTGCTGGCCATGCGTAAAGGCCGCTGGGGCGATCTGCGGGCGTGGCTGGCGGAGCGCCAGGCGCAGACGATCCTGGCGGAAGCGCTCTTCGCGGTGATGTTCGCGGCCTGGGTGGTGGTGCGCTCAGCCAACCCGGACCTGGCGACCACGGAGAAACCGATGGAGCTGGCTTTCATCAATGCTATTTTGCGCTCGCCGGGCTTTCCGCCGCACGATCCCTGGCTTTCGGGCTACGGCATTTCGTATTATTACTTCGGTTACCTGATCGTTGCCATGCTAAGCGGGTTGAGCGGGGCCGCCGCCCCGGTAGGCTTCAGCCTGGGGCTGGTGACTTCCTTCAGCCTGGCGGGATTGGGCGTGTATGGGGTGGTGTATAACCTGTTGGCGGCGCAGCCCAGGCGGCGGAATGCGCACATCGGCGCGCTGCTGGCGCCGTTGTGCTTGCTGCTGCTGGGCAACTTTGCCGGGCCGCTGGACCTGATGCATTCGATGGGCGTTTTCTGGCGGACGCTGCCCGATGGGCAGGCGGCTTCGTCGTTTTGGAGTTGGCTGGACATTAAGGATTTCAAGGACCCGCCCGCCCAGCCTTATGATCTCAAAATTGATCGCAACTGGTGGTGGTGGCGCGCTTCGCGGGTGATCAGCGATTACGATGCCGGCGCAGGCTGGGAGGCCGTGACCCAGCCAGGGCAGACGGAGGGCTGGCGCGAGGTGATCGATGAGTTCCCGGCGTTCTCCTTTGCCCTGGGCGACCTACACCCGCATGTGTTGTCCATTCCGTACGTTTTGCTGGCGATTGGGCTGGCCTTTCACCTGTACAGGCGCGGGCAAGCTGAAGATTTCCGTAAGCTCAACTATCGAAGCTGGCCGCTGGACCTGGATTTCTGGCTGCTGGCGCTGTGCCTGGGCGGGCTGTCCTTCCTGAACACCTGGGATTTTCCTATCTACGTGGCTTTGACTGCCGCGGCTTACGGGCTGGCTCGTCTGCAAAAAGAGGGCTGGCGCAGCGCACCGCTGGTGGACGCGGTTGTGCTAGCCCTGGAATTGGGTCTGGCGGGCGTGGTGCTGTATTTGCCTTTCTACCTGGGGTTCGCCTCGCAGGCGGGCGGAATTCTGCCCAGCTTGAGTTTCTATACGCGCGGGGCGCATTGGTGGGTGATGTTCGGCGTACTGCTGATCCCGATCTTTTTCTGGTTGTTCGGGCAGTGGGGCGCGGCGGGCAGCCGCAAAGGCTGGAAAACGGGTCTGGCGGCGGCTGGAATTTTAATCGGTGGGTTGTGGCTGTTGTCGTATGCCTGGGGCGCGATCATGCTGGTCTTGCCTGAGCCAGCCAACACGTTAATGTCTGTCCAATCCTCGGGCGATCCGCGCAGCATTTTGCTGACCTCTCTCTTACGGCGGCTGGCGCAGCCAGGAACATGGTTGAGCCTGTTGGGGCTGCTGGCCCTGGTGGGCGGGCTGCTGTGGCGCGAGGGGGCCAAGCTGGAAGAAGGCGAAGGTCGCAAGCTGGGCCCGGCGGATGGGTTTGTGCTGCTGCTGGTGCTGCTGGGGGCAGGGTTGGCCTTGTTCCCCGAATTCTTCTATCTGCGCGACCAGTTTGGTTGGCGCATGAACACTATCTTCAAGTTCTATTACCAGGCCTGGATTTTGTGGGCTGCCGCGGCGGCTTATGCTTCGGTGTGGTTGTGGGAAAACGCCCCCACCTGGAGGCAGGCCCTGATGCGCCTGGTTTGGGTGCTGGTGGTGGCAGGCGGGCTGGTTTACCCGGCCATGGCCTTCTACTCACGGGCCAACGCATTCAATCCCGAATATAGCACAATGGAAGGGCAGCGGGTCATTTGGACGCTGGACGGTTCGGAGATTCAAGCACTGTACCATCCTGATGAGATGCAAGCCATTGCCTGGCTCAAGGATGCGCCTTATGGGGTAGTGGCTGAAGCAGTGGGTGGCAGTTACTCGGAGTTTGCCCGCGTGGCGACCTATAGCGGGCTGCCGAACGTGCTGGGTTGGCCAGGGCACGAGGGCCAGTGGCGCGGAGGCTATTTGGAAGTAGGCAGCCGGCAGGAAGATATCGAGCGGCTGTATGCAACCAATCAATGGGAAGAAGCTCAGACAGTCTTGTTGCGGTACAATATCCGGTATGTATTCGTCGGACGCCTGGAGCAGTCTGCTTACAGGGTCGACGAAAAGAAGTTCAGCCTTTATATGAATCTGGTGTACGAGAATAACAGCGTGCGCATTTATGAAGCGGCACTGCCCTAAGCCTGGGAAGCTGCCGACGAGGTACGACGAACGATGAAATCACGATTGCTGACGATGAACACAGGATTGTATGCGCTGGCTCTTGGGCTGGGGCTGGTAGTTCGCTTTTTTGCCCTGGGGCGGGCCCCTCTTTCAGACGCCGAAGCAGGATTGGCGTTGCAGGCGCTGGACGTGTCCAACGCTGTGTCTGGAACATTGGGGTCTCAGGTTGCATACGTCATGTTGTCGGGTTTGTTGATGTTCATTTCTAATGCCGCCAACTGGATGGCCCGCTTTTGGCCGGCCTTTGCCGGCAGCCTGTTCATCCTAACGCCGCTGCTGTTCCGCGAAAAGCTGGGCAGCCGGGCCGCACTGGTGATGGCTTTCTGGCTGGCCCTGGACCCAGGCCTGGTGGCAGTTTCGCGCGAGGCGGGCAGCACCATGATCGCGGTGTGCGCGGTGTTTGCCGCGCTTGGTTTTGTCCTGGCGCGACGCCCCGTTTGGGCGGGCATTGCCGCCGGGTTTGCTTTGCTGAGCGGGCCTGCTCTTTGGCCAGGGTTGATCAGCGCGGGGCTTGGCGTGTGGTTTTTTAGCAAGAAGCCCTCTGACGATGAAAACGCATTCGACTGGCGCAGCGCTTTGCTGGCGGCAGCGGCAGTGTACTTCCTGGTGGGCAGCCTGGTATTTTTCCAGCCCAGTGGATTGGGCGCTGCGGCGGGCAGTCTGCCCGATTACCTGCGCGGTTGGAGTGATCCTTCCGGCGTGCCGGTCGGTGTGATGCTGGCGGCGCTGCCCGCCTATGAAGCGCTGGCGTTGTTGCTGGCGCTGCTGGGATTGGGGCGCGCCATTTTCCGCTCTGATGCATTGGACCTGAAACTGGCGGCATGGGCGGGAATCGCCTTGCTTCTGGTGGTCGTTTACCCAGCCCGACAAATCATTGATTGGAGTTGGGCGCTTCCGCCGCTGCTGGCGTTGGCTTCAAGGCAGTTGGCGCGGCAGTTTGTGGTGGATCCAGAGGATCGTACTGCCATGCTCGGTCAGGCTTTGCTGACCGCGGTGATGGTATTTTTTGCCTGGAGTTCGGTGCTCAACCTGGCCGAAATTGTCGATCCATCGGTTCCGCTGACATTGCAGTGGGGCCGTTTTGCCGCGTCATTGGTGCTTTTGGGTATCGCCACCTTCCTGGTGGGGTGGGGCTGGTCGGTGGAAGCCGCGCGAGATGGGTTGCAGTGGGGCCTTACCCTGGTGCTGGGCGTGTTCGCGCTTTCGGCTTTGTTCAACGGGGCGGGGTTATCCTCCCGGCGGGCAGAGATGGAACTTTGGCGCAGCGGGCCGCCTTTCACACAGGAGGAACTGCTTTTGACCACCCTGCGCAACTTTGACGATTGGCAGCCTTCTCTGAGGACCCAGTTGGACATTGTGGTGATTGGCTCGCAATCTTCGGCTCTACGCTGGGCACTGCGGGAGTTTGAGGGTGTTTCGTATGTAGCCGACCTGCCCGTGAATGCCCAACCGGCGGTGGTGATCACCGGTGAAGATTTTTATATGGAGCAAACTGCGCCTTACCGGGGGCAGGATTTCTATTTATGGGAAAAGCCTTTCTGGGACTTGCTGATGGGCAGGGATTGGCTGGTCTGGTCCGTCTACCGGACCTCGTTAACCGATCATCAACAAATCATCCTGTGGGTGCGTACCGATCTGTTCCCTGGTGGGGACGAGAGCGCTGCCGGGCTGCAATAGGGAGAAATTATGACGAGAGCGAACATCATTGCCATTGACGGGCCGGCAGCGTCGGGAAAATCGACCGTAGCAGAGCGGCTGGCTAAGGAATTGGGTTATTTGTTCTTTGACACCGGGATCATGTATCGGGCGGTGACTTTGGCAGCGCTGGAGCAACTGCATGCGGTGGACGATGAGGCGCAGGTGACGCAACTGGCCGAGTCTGTGCAAATTGATGTCGATCCGGCCAGCGTGCAAGACGGCCGGATGTGTGACGTGCTTTTGGGTGGCCGGGACGTTACCTGGCTGATCCGCTCGGCGCAGGTGGATGCGAATGTGTCGCAAGTGTCGGCCTACCCCGGTGTGCGCCAGGCCATGACCGTGCAACAGCGGCGGATTGGGAAACGCGGCTCGGTGGTGATGGTGGGGCGCGATATCGGCACAGTGGTGCTGCCGGAAGCGGACCTTAAGGTTTACCTGGATGCGTCCGTTGAGGAGCGAGCACGCCGGCGGTATGTGGAAAACCAGGAACGCGGGCGGCAGAGCGACTATGAAGAGATTCTGGCTTCGATGAAGCGCAGGGACGCGATTGACTCCTCGCGCGCGGTGGCGCCGCTCAAACCGGCTGATGACGCCGTGATCCTCAACACCGATGGGCTGAGCATTGAAGAAGTGGTTGACCGCCTCAGGCAACTGTCTCAATAAGTTCGGGGCTGGCGGACAGGAGGGGACATGCAGCCATTGAAAATCTGTATGGTGGGTTTCCCAGAGGAAGAACAGGCTTCATTCCAAAGCCTGCTTGAAGAGGCCTGCCCACTGCCCGCTGTCCATTTTCATGATCCAAGTGAGTTAATGCACAACACTCGGATCACGGATTGTGACCTGATTCTGCTGCGGCATAAAGCCGAGGCGGAATGGGTTGGTGAATTCCTGGCTGCCAGAATGCTCCACCACGCTTACCAGCCGGTTGTGGCTGTGACCGATGAATTCTCGGCGGCCCTGGTGCTGAAACTGAATAATTTTGGCGCAGATCGGGTGATTCCACTGGCGAATGCGCGAGCTTTATTACCTGAATGTCTTGAGTCTTTCTACCCCGAAATATGCCTGGATGCGTCCAAACGCCTGGGCGAGGTGCAGGGCGAGTATGCTTTTGAGGGCTTGAGCGGCATTCCTCGCTTTTTGCGCACTGAGAAAACAAGCCTGGTGTTCGTTGAGCGGCTCCTGGATACCCTGGATGCTTTGGTCGTGGTGCTGACGCCGGATGGGAATATTGTGTTTCTGAATCGGAAATGCGAAGCTGCCACCGGGTATCACCTGGCAGAAGTGGCGGGACGATTGGTTTCTGAGGTTTTCCTGCTGCCTGAGGAAACCGACGAAGTGATGCAGGTGTTGGGCGATCTGCGAAACGCGAAATATCCCAACCAGCATCAGAATTCCTGGCTGACGCGCGAAGGAAGAGAACTGCGCATTGAGTGGTCGAACACGGCGCTGGTCGATGACAGCGGAAAAGTGGGCTATGTGATTGCAATGGGCCTGGATATTACCGAGTTCTACCACCAAGCCCAGGAATTGAGGGCGCTAGAGCAACGTTTTTCTAAAGTATTCAACACATCGATGATTGGCATAGCTATCCTTTCGCGACCTGAGGGCCGGATTGTGCAGGCCAACGAAGGGCTGGCAAAAATTACCGGCCTGGCCCAGGAAGCATTGGCGGGTATGAGCCTGACAGAAACCAAGTTATTTGCCAGTGATGAGGCGGTCAAAGATGCATTTGAGCGCGTCTCTCGCCAATCGATCCCGTTCTTTGCTGAAACGCCGGTGTTTACCAAGGATCGCTGGGTGCGGCACGTCAAACTTTCGCTGGATTTTTTTGACCTGGCCGGGCAAGCCGGATTCTTACTGCTGGTGCATGATATTACCGAGCAAGCCCAGGCAGAGGAACGTTACGCGCAATTGAACGCAGAACTGGAGAGGCGTATCCTGGAAGCGGTGTCTGAACAGGATGCGATCAATCGCGAGCTAATGAATGAAATCGGCTTCCGGCAGGCGATTGAAAGCTCATCGCAACGCCTCAATGATATCATTTGGGAAACCCCCGATATTGTGGCGATGGCAGAGATGGGTGGGCGGATGCGCTACCTGAACAAAGCCGGGCGCAAGATGGTGGGGTTGGGCGATACAGACTCCATTTCTGAGTTGTCCGTATACCAATTCTACTCAGCAGAGCATCAAAAGTACATTCGGCAAGTCGTCATGCCTCATGTGTATCAACATGATGTGTGGCAGGGTGAGATGGCTCTGGCGTTTGAAGACGGACGAGTGATCCCGATTTCGCAGGTGTTATTGGCGCACCGGGACGTGGAAGGGAAGATTCAGTACTTTTCCTCTATCGCCAGAGATATATCGAGACAGAAGGAGTATGAAGCGCGCCTGGAGCTTTCTTATGACCGTGAAAAGCGCCTGGGTGAAATGCGCTCCAACCTGTTCTCGATGACCTCTCACCAATTCCGAACGCCTTTGACTACCGTTTTTTCATCGGCGGAGCTGCTGGAGCATTATGGCGAAAGTTGGGACGCAGAGAAACGAGGTACGCACCTCAAGCGTATCCAGGCGGCTGTGCGGCGCATGGAAATCCTGCTGGGGGGCATTCTGCAGTTGAGTCAGATGGAAAGCCTGCACGAGCTTCAGCGGACGGACATTGAACTGGTGGCGTTCTGTAAACGGGTTGTGGATGATTTCAAACTCAACATCAAGGAAAGCCACTTGATACAGTATTCGCCGGCGCAATCTGAGATCATGGTTCGTACGGATGAGGAATTGTTGCGCAGAGTACTGGATAACTTGCTCTCCAATGCAATCAAGTATTCTGCGGCGGGAAGCATCGTGCAGGTGGTGGTGTGGGTAGAAAACCAACAGGTAAACTTGCGTGTATCCGATGAGGGTCTTGGGATTCCGTTGGAAGAACAGATGAAGCTGTTTGACCCTTTCTTCAGGGGCAATAATGTTGGTGAAATTCCGGGCAACGGTTTGGGCTTGATGATTGTGAAGAAATCACTAGAATTAATGGAGGGCTCGATTGACGTATCCAGCGAGGTGGGCGTTGGGACGTCGGTTGTGGTCCGATTCCCGGTGCAAGAAGGTCGCCTTGACGGATAAGATCCTGGTGATTGAGGATGAAGAATCGGTTCGCTTGAACCTTGCCGAACTTCTGGAGGCAGAGGGGTATCAATGCGTGGTGGCGCGGGACGGTGAAGAAGGCGTGCGCGCCGCGTGGAATGAACTGCCGGATTTGATTATTTGCGACGTGCTGATGCCGCAACTGGACGGTTTCAGCGTTTTGGCACGCTTGGCGCAGGATCCGGCGACGGCTTTAATCCCGTTTATCTTTCTGACCGCGTTGGGGGAGCGAAAGGACCAGCGCACGGGCATGGAATTGGGCGCGGATGATTATGTGACCAAACCGTTTTCGCGCCTGGAAATCCTCAATGCTGTGGATAAGCGCCTGGTAAAGCACAGCGAGGCTATTCAACAGATGCGCCGGGCGGTGTCGAGCATGCAAACACGCCTGACCACGCGAGTTCCCGAAGATTTTCTCACCCCGCTGAGCTTGATTTTGGGAGCAGCGGAAACATTGATGTCGAATTCGGCGGTACGCAGCGACCCGGAGCAGGTGCGGAGCACGGCAGAAGCCATCGCCCGGGCGGCGCGACGCTTAATCGAGTCTTTGGAAAATTATTTGCAGATCACTGATCTCGATTTGATTTTGGCAGATGCCACGCGCAAAGACCAGCTTTTGAGAAGCGTTGTGGAACAGGCGGGATGGGAGATTGAGGGCGTTTGCAAGATCATTACTCGCAAGCATAATCGGGAGGGTGACCTGAAGCTGCAAGTCGGCGAGGCTTATTTGATGATCCATCGCGACCATTTGGAGAAATTGGTGGAAGCGTTGTTGGATAATGCATTTCGCTATTCGGAGCCGGGTTCTCCGGTCAGCGTTGTGGGGCGGGTGAGGGAAGGAAACATCTACCATTTACAGGTGACAGACAGCGGGCGGGGAATGTACCCCGAGCAGGTGGCGAATTTGGTGCGCCAGGCCGAGTTTGACCGGCTGCGCTTTGTGGAAACGCACACCGGTTTAGGCTGGACGCTTGTGCAAAAACTGGTCGATCTTTACGGGGGCAAAGTGAATCTGTCAAGCCGGGTGGGCCAGGGAACAACGGTCGACCTGGAATTGAGAATCAAAGGGAGCTAAGCGATGTGCGATACCTTCGTTGTCATGGGCGCAAGGTCGGCGGACGGTTCAGTCCTATTTGGGAAGAACTCGGATCGGGAGCCGAACGAGGCGCAGGCTTTGGAGATTCACCCTGCCGCAGATCACGCAGCGGGAAGCCGTTTGAAATGCACTTACATCGAAATTCCACAGGTGGCACACACGCACGCGGTGCTGCTTTCGCGGCCTTTTTGGATGTGGGGCGCGGAGATGGGGGCCAACGAGCACGGGGTGGTGATTGGCAACGAAGCAGTGTTCACGCGCATCCCTTATCAAAAAGAGGCTGCCCTGACGGGGATGGACCTGCTGCGCCTGGGATTGGAACGAGGGGCAACCGCCGCTGAAGCCTTGCGGGTGATCACTGGCTTGTTGGCTGAGTTTGGGCAGGGCGGAAATTGCGGCCTGACGCATGGTTTCTATTATCACAACAGTTTCTTGCTGGCGGACCCCAGCGAGGCATGGGTGCTGGAAACAGCCGGACCGCATTGGGCTGCCCGGCGGGTGGAGGGTTTTTATGCGATTTCAAATCGTCTGACCATAGGCAGTGAGTTCGACCAGGCCTCGGACGATCTGGTGAAAACTGCCGTGGAGAAGAAATGGTGCCGCGGGCGGGAAGATTTCGACTTTGCGCGCTGCTACTCCGATTTCCTGTACACGCGCATGAGCGCGGCGGCGGACCGGCGCGCCTGCAACACCGCCCTGGCGGCTGAGCAACGCGGCGGGGTTACCCCGGCGGGTGCGATAGCGATGCTGCGGGCACACGGCGTAGAGGGTACGGCTCAGTACCGCCCTGACGCGGCTTTGACCGGCAGCCAGGTGTGTATGCACGCGGGGTTTGGACCGGTGCGGGGCAGTCAATCGGTTGGGTCGCTGGTTGCGCACCTGGCGCCAGACCGGCACACTTATTGGGCCAGCGCTACGGCTGCGCCCTGCACATCGGTGTTTAAGCCGGTTTGGATTGACAGCGGCCTGCCGGATGGAGAGCCGCCCCTGACCGCCCGGTTTGATTCCGCCTGCCGTTGGTGGCGGCACGAACAACTGCACCGGATGGTGATCCAGGACTTGCCCGCCCGCCTGAACATCTTTGCGGACCACCGCGACGCGATGGAGGGGCGCTTTGCCCAGTCAGCCGGGGTGGTTGGCGCAGACCTGGAAGAACGGCGCGAATTAACGGCTGCCTGTTTTGCGGAGGCTGATCGGGCCGAAGCGGACTGGTTGAAGCGCGTGGACGGGCTGGCTTCCGCCGTGGGAGTGCGCTTTTATTACCGTTCTGCCTGGCGAGGCTGGAACCGCGCGGCCCATTTGCCTGATTGATGCTATAATTTCCTAAGAACCCCTATGGAACTGATCCCAGGATTGTTTGCATCCCGGCCCTTCGTCATTACGCCAACCCAACTGATTGGGTGGGTTGGCTTTGTCGTTTTTGCTGGGCTGTTGGGCTTCGGGATGTGGCGGGGGGGCGAAAAGAACTGGAATGTACTGGCCCGACGTTGGTATGTGGCGCTGGCATTGGTGCTTTTGACTCCGATAGCTGTGCTGGCGGTGGGGGTGCGCTTGTCGGGCTCGGCCTGGCCGCTTCCAGGAGTCCCGTTGGACACAGGGGCGCCAGCATTGATGTTCTTTGCGGCGTTGCCCTGGGTTTTGGCGGCGGGTTTGTTGGGTCCGCTGCCGGCTGTGGCGTTGGGGGCGCTGGTTGGGTTGTTGTTGGGGTTATTTGAAACCCATAGTCCTTTCACGACGTTTGAAATTGCCGGTTTGGCGCTGCTGTTTTCATGGGCGGTTCGCCAGCGCTACCGCACCGGTTTTTACCGCTTCATCCGCCACCCGCTGGGGGCGGCACTCGTACTGACCGTTGTGTACATTCCTGTATTTATGTTGGGCATGCTGTTTGCGGCCAATGGTTCGATGGCGGTGCGGTTGGATTATGCCCTGACCCAGACCTGGTGGAGCATTTTGGCTCGCGGTGGAGAGATGTTCCTCGCGGCGCTGGTAGGGGAGGCGCTGTACCTGGCGCGGTCTGATTGGTGGGGCAAGAAAGGTCCTTTGGTGCCCTCTCCGGCCGAAACCAGCATTCAAGCTCGCTTCTTCCAGGGAACCGTGCCGTTGGTTCTGGCTCTAATCCTCACACTGACCTTGGGCGATTGGTTGGTGGCAGGCGCGGCGGTACGCCAGATGATTGAACAGAGACTCTCGAACAACGCCCAAACAGCTGCCGACAGCCTGCCTTACTTTCTGGAAACCGGACAGAGCCTGATTATCTCTATGGCTACCCCCGAACTGACTGAGATGGCAGGGGCGCAGCTTGCAGATGAGTTAGCAGAGCGGCTGCGTTCGGTGCCATTTTTCCAGCAATTATATTTTTACGATCAGGCAAAGAACCCGGTTGGCGGTTACCCTGAACAATTGGATGCGGGGTTGAGCCTTGGTCCGGAGGAAACGGCCGGGCTTGATTTGGCGATTGGCGGCGTGGCCGTGCAAGCTTATGCCATTGGACCCGCACAGGGGCAGGATTCGGCGCAGGTTTCTTTCCTGGCAGCCGTAAAGGATGCTGGCGGAGTTGTGAAAGGGGTTTTGTTGGGACGGACCGATCTAAATACTAATCCCTTCACGCGGCCCGCGGTGCTGGCCTTGCAGAGCGCACAGACTTTGGGCGGGGAAGGCTACCTGTTAGACGAATCCGGACGGACGATTTACCCGGTGAGTGGTCCCAGCCTGGCGCCTTTCGATGGCACTATCCCGGCGGAGGTCGGCTTCTTTGCTGGGATTTCTTCAAATGGGACGCGAAGTTACGGTTATTATCAGCCCGCGGTGGGGCGACCCTGGTCGGTGCTGTTATTTGTTCCGGCTCAGGTGGCTCAGCAGATGGCCTTGGAAATCGCCGTGCCTTTGCTGCTGATGCTCCTGGCGATTTCAGGGATTGCATTCATCATGCTGCGGCTGGGCTTGCGCAGCGTGACCCGCTCTTTAACCGCGCTTTCGGGCCAGGCCGCCAGCATTGCCGGCGGCGATTTGGATCGCACAGCCCTGGTGAAGGGGGTGGATGAGGTGGGGCGGCTTGGACAGGCCTTCGAGCAGATGCGTGTTGGCTTGAGGGCCCGCCTGAGTGAATTGAGCCGCCTGCTGGCGGTTAGCCAGGGGGTGGCTGCCAATCTGGAAATCGAAGATGCCGTCCGCCCGATTCTGGAGGCGGCGATGTTGGATGGGGCTAGCCAGGCTCGCATGGTGCTATCGCGGGAGGTGGCCGTGGACCCCAAGCAATCCACGCCTGTCTCGTTTGGGGTGGGCACGGCTGTTGAGCGTTACTCCTACATGGATACGCAGTTGTTTGATTTGCTCGGCCAGCAAGATATGCTGACCGTTCCTAATGCAAGCCGCATGAGGCGGCTGCAGTTCCCGGCGGGCAGGGCGCGCCCGGGGGCGCTGTTGGCGGTGGCAATCCGTTATGAGAACCATTATTACGGTACCTTGTGGGTTTCCTATGATATGCCGCGTTCCTTCTCAGAGGAAGAAACGCGTTTCATTGTGACCCTGGCCGGGCAGGCAGCTTTAGCGGCTACCAGCGCCCGCTTGTACGCTTCGGCGGAAGCCGGGCGGCAGCGCCTGGAGTCGATTTTGGCCTCTGCGCCAGAGCCGATGATGGTGTTTGATGAAGAGATGCGTTTGCTGTTGGTCAACCCGGCGGCATTGGAAACACCCGGCTTGATTGCTTCGGGGGCTGAAGGGCAGCCGCTGAAGGATGTGGTCAGGCTGCAGGAATTGGCTGATTTGTTGAACGAGCCGATGGAGCAGCGGGGAACCACGCGGGAGATTACCCTGGGAAGCAATAAAGTGTATTATGTCAGCATCGCACCCGTGACGGTTGAGGGACGCCCAATTGGGCGGGTATGTTTGATGCGTGACATCACGCACTTCAAAGAACTGGATCAGTTAAAATCGGACTTTGTTTCAACGGTCAGCCATGATTTGCGCTCGCCGTTGACCCTGATGCGCGGGTATACGACGATGATGCAGATGGTTGGCGAATTGAACGAGCAGCAAAAGGGCTATGTTCAAAAGATTACCCAGGGCGTCGATAACATGGCGCGCCTGGTCAACAATCTTTTAGACCTGGGGCGTATTGAAGCAGGCGTGGGCTTGCAGATTGCTCCGGTGAATGTGCGCGCAGTGATTGAGGATGTGGTTGGGCAGTTGGGCGCCCAGGCAGCCCAAAAAGATATCAAGCTGGAGTATGTGGACTCTGCACGACCGGGTGAGGTGGTTATCGAGGCTGACCAGGCGTTGGTGCAGCAGGCCTTGTACAACCTGGTAGAAAACGCGGTGAAATATACACCGGTGGGCGGAAAAGTGACTGTCAAGATGGATTTGCGCGGTGAGCGGGTGTTGATGCAGGTGCAGGACAGCGGCATCGGCATTGCGCCGCTGGATTTGCCGCGTTTGTTCGAGAAATTCTACCGCAGCGGGCGGCGCGAGGCTTTTGCGCAGCGCGGGTCGGGCCTGGGATTGGCGATTGTCAAATCGATCGCGGAGCGGCATAATGGGCGGGTGTGGGTGGAGAGCCAGTTGGGAAAGGGCAGCACCTTCTACCTGGAGATGCCCGTCCATCAGGCGGTGGCTGTCAACCTGGCGATATAAGAGACCGAATTGTAGTGATTATGGGTCGCGGCTCGCGCCATAATTACCTGGAGATGGGATTTTCTTCAACAATTCCTTGGGGGAGTTTTCAAAAAAGGGTATTGTTTTTTAGAAATTGTGGTATAATTTTAGATCGCATGCCTGTTATATATTTGTCCTAACGCACTAAAACCAGCGCGCATCGGATGCACTCCTTTGCGCCTGGTTTTGTTTGCCGCCCCATCCAGGTTCCTTTTGAGGAGGCTTTTTAGTGGAAACCAAAGGTCTCACCGCACTCCGTATCAGCCTGGCTTCGCCAGAAACAATCCGAAGCTGGTCTTATGGTGAGGTGCTCAAGCCGGAAACGATTAACTATCGCCGGCTTCGCCCTGAAAAGGATGGCTTGTTCTGCGAAGCCATCTTCGGCCCAACCCGCGATTACCAATGCTATTGCGGTAAGTACAAGAATCCCCGTTATAAGGGGATTGTTTGCGATAAATGCGGCGTTGAGGTAACGCGTTCCTCCGTGCGCCGCGAGCGGATGGGCCATATCGATTTGGCCACCCCGGTCGCTCACATCTGGTACACCCGCCGCATTCCGTCGTATCTGGGTTTACTGCTGGATATTTCCCGGCGTAACCTGGATCGCGTGCTGTATTTTGCGCAGTACGTGGTGACATACGTGGACGATGATGCCCGCCAGAAGGCCCTTAAACGGCTGGAAGACGAGATCAACGTTTCGGAGCGCGAACAGGCTACCGAAATCAACGAAAAAATTAAGGAAGTCAAGCTGGACCGCGACCGGCGCATTGCTGAGTTGAACCAGCAGAAGACCGACCTGCAGGAACGCTCGGATGAGCAAGTTGCGCTCAAGTTGGACCCTGTGATCAAAGAAGGCCAGCGCCTGGAGGAGTCTCTTCAAGAGCGCATGAACCAGCCTGCCCAGCGCGACATTGTCTTTGAAGCCGCCAAGAGGACTATCGTCGAGAATGGTGTGACCATTACCGCTGCTGATATTTCGAAAATTCAGCGCGCTGTGAAGGAACGCCTGGACGAGATGGAAACCGAAACGCGCGACCAGATGCGCCGCGACCAGGAACAGATCCAGATGGAAGTACAGCGGATCAAAGCGGAAGCCGAAGAAACAATGGAAGCTTACCGCAATCAGCTGGAGGATCAGACCGTGGTGGCCCAAGGGCAGAACACCCGCCAGCGCGACGAGCTGCAGGAGCTGCGCCCCTTCACTTTCTTGACCGAGAGCCGCTACCGCGAACTCAAGCAGCGCTGGGGCCAGGTCTTCCGCGCCGATATGGGCGCCGAGGCCTTCTTCGACATTCTCCGCCGACTGGACCTGGAACAGCTTTCTAAGGACCTGTGGCAGGAAGTGCGCACCTCGAAGAGCAAGCAAAAGCGCAAGAAGGCTACCGTGCGGATGAAAGTGGTGGAATCGTTCCGCCGCTCGTCCAACCGCCCGGAATGGATGGTTTTGACGGTTCTGCCGGTCATTCCTCCCGACCTGCGCCCGATGGTGCAGTTGGACGGCGGGCGCTTTGCCACCTCTGACTTGAATGACCTGTACCGCCGCGTGATCAACCGCAATAACCGCCTCAAGCGGCTGCTCGAGTTGGGCGCCCCGGACGTGATCGTGCGCAACGAAAAGCGCATGCTCCAAGAAGCCGTCGACTCTTTGATCGACAACTCGCAGCGCGGCAAGGCGCTTTCTCGCCGCGGCCGCCGCGAATTGAAATCCCTGAGCGATATGTTGAAGGGCAAGAAAGGCCGCTTCCGCCGCAACCTGTTGGGCAAGCGCGTCGACTATTCAGGCCGCTCGGTGATTGTTGTAGGCCCCAAGCTCAAACTGCACCAGTGCGGTTTGCCTAAGACGATGGCTCTGGAACTGTTCCGCCCGTTCGTTATTTCGAAGCTGGTACAGCACAACTACGCCGCCAACGTGAAGGGCGCGCGCCGATTTATCGAGCGCAACCGCCCCGAGGTTTGGGAGGTGTTGGAAGAGGCAATCAAAGAGCGCCCTGTTCTGTTGAACCGCGCTCCCACGCTGCACCGTCTGGGTATTCAGGCCTTCGAGCCAACTTTGATCGAGGGCAGCGCTATTCAACTGCACCCGCTGGTGACCACCGCTTTCAACGCGGACTTCGACGGTGACCAGATGGCTGTTCACGTTCCGCTTTCGGAGCGGGCTGTTTGGGAAGCGCGCAACTTAATGCTTTCCTCTCGCAACCTGCTCAAACCCGCGGACGGTGAGCCGATCATTTCGCCCTCCAAGGACATGGTGCTGGGTGTGTATTACCTGACCATGGACGATGTTTCCAGGGAACATAAGGGCCAAGGGCGCATTTTTGCCGACATGGACGAGGTCGATCTGGCTTATCAGTTAGGCCAGTTGGACGTGCATGCGCATATCAAGCTGATGGGCGAGACCTGGTACAACGAGAAAGACCAGCGCATGGAAAAACCTGTGCGCAAACTAATCGATACCACGGTCGGGCGTGTTTTGTTCAACCGCATCCTGCCTGCCAAGGTACAATTCCGCAACATCAAGCTCGACAAGGGCGGTGTGAAGGATTTGATTGGCGACGTGCTGGAGATTTGCGGCCAGGAAGAGACCACCGAAGTGGCCGACCTGATGAAAGACATTGGCTTCGAGTACGCGATGCGCTCGGGCTCGACCATCGCTGTCTCTGACATCACTATTCCGGAAGCCAAGAAGCAAATCATCATCGACTCGCAGCAGGCTGTGGACCAGGTTGGGCGTGCCTTCCGCCGCGGTCTATTGACCGAGCAGGAGCGCAACGAACGCATCATCGAGATCTGGCAGCAGACGACCAAGGATGTGGCCGAAACGGTTCGCAAGACGATGGACCCCAACGGCAACATCTCGACCATGGCGTTGTCTGGCGCGACCAAGGGCGGCTTTGGCCCAATTGCGCAGTTGGCTGGTATGCGCGGTTTGATGGCTGATCCGGCTGGGCGTATTATCCGCCTGCCGATTACTTCAAACTTCCGCGAAGGCCTGACCACGCTGGAATACTTCATCTCCACGCACGGCGCGCGCAAGGGTTTGGCTGACACCGCGCTACGCACCGCCGACGCGGGTTACCTGACCCGCCGCCTGGTGGACGTGGCCCAAGATTTGATTGTCAATGAACACGACTGCGGCACCGAGGACGGCATCTTCCTGCGCAAGGCGGATGACGTTGCGGGCCAGTCTTTCCGCGAGCGCTTGTTTGGCCGTTTGACCGCCGAGCGCGTTGTGGATCCGACCACCGGCGAGATTTTGGCCGAACGGAATGCCATGCTGGACCGCAACCTGTCGCGCAAGATCGGCGAGGCCAACGTGGACGAGGTGAAAGTGCGCTCTCCAATGACCTGCGACCTGGTGCATGGTATTTGCGCCAAGTGCTACGGTATGGATATGGGGCGCGGCATGCTGGTGGAACTTGGCACTGCGGTGGGTATCGTGGCGGCGCAGTCCATTGGCGAGCCGGGCACGCAGTTGACCCTGCGCACCTTCCACACCGGTGGCGTTGCGGCGGGTGGCGATATCACGACCGGTCTGCCTCGCGTGGAAGAACTGGTGGAAGCCCGGCGTATGCCGAAGGGCGAGGCCATCATTTCGCAGATCTCGGGCACGGCCCGGGTGATGCAGTCGGACCGCTACAGCGATCAACGCATTGTGCGTATTGAGCACAGTGAAATGATCAGCGACGAGTACGACGTTCCGGCTGGCTGGACGCTGGTGGCCAAGGATGAGACGGCTGTCTCTCTGGGTGACCCGATTGCGGTGCTGGGCGAAGCGACCATCGCTGCGCAGCATGCAGGGCGCGTGCGCGTGGAGGACGGCAAGGTGTTTGTGTCCTATGAACAAAAGGACAGCGCCGAGCATGAAATTCCCAACACGGCGCGTCTGCTGGTGAAGGACGGCGAGCATATTGAGGCTGGTTCTCAACTGACCGAAGGCTCGGTCAACCCGCATCAGATTCTGCGCATCAAGGGCCGCGACGCTTGCGAGATGTACTTGCTGACCGAAATTCAGAAGGTGTATCGCGCTCAGGGCCAGAACATCAACGATAAGCACTTCGAGTTGATCATCCGCAAGATGATGGGTAAGGTGCAGGTAACTCGCCCCGGCGATACCGAATATCTGCCCGCCGACTTTGTGGACCGCCTGGCGATCCGCCACGGTAATGAGGCTCTGTTGGTGCAGGGCAAGCAGCCGGCGCGTTTCGCGGAGATCTTGTTGGGCGTGACCAAGGCTTCGCTGACCACGGATTCGTTCCTGTCGGCTTCGTCCTTCCAGCACACCATCAAGGTGTTGGCTGGGGCGGCGATTGCGGGCACTGAGGATGCGCTGTTCGGCCTGAAAGAGAACGTCATCATCGGTAAGCTGATCCCGGCAGGGACTGGCTTCATCCACGGGCGGTTCGATGAGAGCATCGAGGTTGCCAACCGGATGGCGGGCATGGCCCCGACGGCTGCGGACTAACCAAATAATTAGTAGTGTTACAAGGGCGAGTCGAAAGGCTCGTCCTTGTGATTTAATTCCTGGGTGAGAGAAGATCGGCGGGTCTGGAGCCAATTTGTAGGTCGGTTTGAGCGGATTGTCCTACTCGGGGCGTGTTTCGAGGCGTTAGCGAAAACCGACATCTAAGAGTTAAGATGCCAATGTCGTGCGGGGAAGTTGTCGGCTTTCGCTGGATTTAACGTTGCTAAAGGGGGGCGGGTGGAAGCGGTCAAGCCGACGGTCTTTCATTTGCCCGGTGATTGAAGATCGGCGGGTCTGGAGGGTGGGTTGGTGAGAAGTGCGCGCCTGGATATATAAAGGTGTGCGACATCAGCCCGCATTAAAGACCCGCCGCTACAGATGGAGGGGGCCGGAGCGCTTAAACCGGCCAGTTTATGGAAATTATGTTAAACTATAGGCCTGGGTTCCAGGTGAACCCGAACATACACATTGGAGAAAATTTATAGCTCAGGCAGAGGTTGAAGAGATCAGAATTTGAGATGTGTGTGGGTGCGAAGCACCCACACACATCTCAAATTCTGTAGATCCCTTCACCTCCGGTGAGCAGATACGGAGAAATTATGGAAATAGGTCTCGTTCGCCGGGTGGATATTGACCAGGAGATGCAGCAGTCTTACCTGGATTATGCGATGAGTGTGATTGTGGCGCGGGCACTGCCAGACGCGCGCGATGGTTTGAAGCCGGTGCAGCGGCGTATCCTGTACGCGATGCACGACATGAATGTGGATGCCACTTCGCCCTATAAGAAGTCGGCCAGAATAGTCGGTGAGGTGCTGGGCAAGTACCATCCGCATGGCGATTCGGCAGTTTATGAAGCGATGGCCCGGTTGGCGCAAGATTTTTCGATGCGCCAGATGCTGGTAGATGGGCAAGGCAACTTTGGGTCGATTGACGGCGACCCCCCGGCAGCAATGCGCTACACCGAAGCACGCCTGACGCGCTTTGCGGTGGAAATCCTGGGGCAGATTGACCGCGACACGGTTGATTTTTCCGACAACTTTGACGGTACCTTGCGCGAGCCTTTGGTGCTGCCGGCGGCGGTGCCGAACCTGCTGGTCAACGGGGCCAGCGGCATTGCCGTGGGCATGGCGACCAGCATCCCGCCGCACAACCTGGGCGAGGTGATTTCCGCGCTGAGTTACATGTTGGAGGAGTGGGAACACCTGGACGACATCAACGTGTCGGATTTGATGCGTTTCATCAAAGGCCCCGATTTTCCCACCGGCGGGATCATCCTGCAGGAAGGCCCGGAGAGCGGGTTGCTCTCGGCTTATGGCAGCGGGCGCGGGCGGATCACGGTGCGCGGGCGGGTGCATACCGAAGACACGGGGCGCGGACGCGGGCGGCTGATCATCACCGAGCTGCCTTACCAGGTGAACAAGACCACCTTGATTGAGCGCATTGCCGAACTGGTGCGCGAAGGGCATCTGGATGGGATCTCGGACTTGCGTGACGAGTCTGACCGGCACGGCATGCGGGTGGTGATCGAACTGAGCAAATCGGGCGACCAGGAGAATGTGCTGCGGGCGCTGTATCACCGCACGCCGCTGCAGACCACTTTTGGTATCACCCTGCTGGCCCTGGTGGATGGCGAGCCGCGCTTGTTGACCCTGAAACAAGCCCTGCGTGTGTTCCTGGAACACCGCCTGGAAGTGGTTCGGCGGCGCAGTGAGTATGATTTGAGCAAGGCTCGCGCGCGCGCACACATTTTGGAAGGCTTGCGCGTGGCGTTGAAGAACCTGGACGAGGTGATCAATTTGATCCGCCAGGCGCCAGATGTTGAGACGGCCCGCCAGCGGTTGATTAAGCGCTTTAAGTTGAGCGAGATTCAGGCCCAGTCGATTTTGGATATGCAATTGCGGCGGTTGGCTTCTCTGGAACGCAAGAAGATCGAAGATGAGTACAAGGAATTGCAGGCACAGATCAAGGACCTGGAATCCTTGTTGAAATCACCCAAGCGGATGCGCACGATTGTGGAAGAGGAATTGGGCGCCATGAAGGCGACCTATGATGACCGGCGCCGGACGCAAATCTTCTCCATCAAAGAAGGCGATTCGTCTGCCAGCTTGCTGACCACAACCGACATGACCCCCGCCGAGACGGTGTGGGTGGGCGTGACGATTGACGGGTTGATTGGGCGCACGGTGGGCGACGAACTGCCGCGCATCGCCGGACGAGACGCCCCGCTGCGCTTGCTGCGCACCAACACGCACGAAACCCTGTACCTGGTCAACCGCCAGGGCCAGGCTTCGGCAGTTACAGTGCACACGCTGCCCGAGGTGCAGAGCTTTGCCGAAGGGGTGAGACTGAACAAGGCCAGCGCGCTGAGCGAAGATGATTACCTGGCGGCAATGTTCACAGTTCCTGCCGCCAACAGTGAAGGCTTCATCTTGACGGCGACCCGCCAGGGTATGTTGAAAAAGTCAGCGGTTAGCGAGCTGCCCGGTCCATCGTCGCAGACGTTCACTCTGGCGAAAGTGAACGCCGATGATGCTTTGTTGGACGTGCTGGTGACGGACGGAAAGGCAGAAATTGGCCTGTTCACAGCCCAAGGCATGGGCATTCGCTTCTCGGAAGACGAGGTGCGGCCGATGGGTCTGGTTGCGGCGGGTGTGATGGGCGTCAAGCTGGGTAATGTGGACTCTGTGGCAGCCCTGGTGCGTTGGGATGCCAAAGCGGATGTGATGTGGGTGGCCTCGGATGGGAAAGCCTGGCGCACTTCCGCAGCGGAATTCCCCTTGCAGGGGCGTTATGGGCAGGGTGTGATTGCTTGCAAGCCGCCTTTGGGCGTGCAGGTGGTGGCGGCGATGATCGGAAAGGCCTCGGAGGGCGGACTGCTGCACCTGGAAAAGCTGGCGGCGCGGAACGTGAAGATTGGAGACGTTCCGGCGAGCAAACGCGGCGCGAAGGGTACCGAGCTGGTGCCGGTGAAGGGCGGCGACTCGGTGGTGGGTTTCACCCCGGTGCCTGTGTTCAAGACGGCCCGCTCGACAGAGGACAAAGCGCCCAGGGTGAAAGAAGCGGTGGCGCAGGTAGCGCTGCCTGGGCTAGAGTCAGACGCGAAGCCGGTGCGGGGGGCAGCGGCGACCAAGAGTAAAGCGGGGCCGGCGGCGCCGGAAGCAGCCACGCCAACCCGCGCGAAGAAGATGGCAGTTCCGGCGGCGGCCGAGAAACCTGTGCGAAAAGCCAAGTCTGCCGCTGCAGCGCTGGCGGCGCCAGCAAGGAGTAGCCGAGCCAAACCTGCGGCGGCAGCGCCAGCCGAGGTTGAGCCAACCCGTGCGAAGAAAACTGCCTCGGCGGCGGCTCCTGCCCCACGAACGCGCAAGGCTGCTACAACGGAGGTTCTGCCGGAGGTGAAGAAAACTTCGGCGGCGAAGAAACCCGCGCAAACATCGACCCAGGCTAAGGCCACCGGGACGACGCGAGCGAAACCAGCGGCTGCGCAGCAGGCAAAAACAGCCCCGGCGGCTGCTAAAGCTGCCACGAAGAAGCCTGCTGCTTCATCAGCCAAGACAACCCCGGAGGTGAAACCCGCCGCGAAGAAACCTGTTGCTGGTGGCCGGGCAACGACTTCTGCGGCTAAGAAACCTGCCGGTGGTGCTTCAGCGGCAAAGAAACCGGCGACAAGCACCCCAGCAGCCAAGAAACCAGCGAATAGCACACCTGCCGCCAAGAAGCCGGTGGTGAAGCCGAAGAAATAGGTACTACAAGAAGACCCTAAGGGTTTTCCGAAACCCTTAGGGTCTTGCGGATGACGTCAAATCGGGTGTGGGGGCAGTTCATGAACTGCCACTACTCCCGAATTACCCTTACACAATCTTGAATGCGCTGTAGTGGTAGAGGATTTTGTCGTCCCTCAGGGTGATGGTATCTCGGCCCTGGGGGATTTTTGCGTTGGCCGAGTCGGCTTTCCAGGTGAAGGAACGGCCGAACAGGGTCTTGGTTTGGCCGGTTAGGGCGAAGCGGGCGTTGGGAAGCTGCTGCTCCAGCCACTGTCCGGCCCAGGCGCGGATGGAAAGCGGTCCCTGCAGGGTTCGCTCGGCGGTGATGTGGACGGCCTTGGGGTGGTAGAGGGCGGCCAGCGCGGCCAGATCGCGGGCATTGAGCGCGTCGAAATACTGTTCGAGGAGTTCCTTAGGCGGTTCGGGGGGCTTTTCAGGCTCGGGTAACTCGGGTTGAGCGATGAGCTCCCAGAACTCGGGCAGGTCGCGGCGGCACTGCTCCCAGACCCAAAAGTTAGTTCCGGGCAGGCCAATCTCTTCGACCGTGCGCAGGTATTCGATCAGGTCAGCGGTGGTGGGCTTCCAGCCGCCCCATTTGTAAGCCGCGCCGGTGGGGAAGATGGGCCGCACGGGCGCCAGATTGCGGTATTCGCGTACGGTGCGTTTGAGCTGGTCGCCGGGGTTGTGGGATTTTTCCCAGTAAACCTGGGGCATGGCGAAGTCGACATGCTCGAGGAATATTTTCCAGGGAAGGGCCATATGCAGGGTGGGAAAGCGGAAGGAACTGAGTGCGATGGGCAGCGAAGGAATGGCAGCGCGCAGATTACCACAGTAGCGCTTGGCATCTTCGGAGCGGCGGGGCTGCTCGTATTCGATTTCCGCGTCAATAACAAATCCATCCAGGTCCAGCTCTTGAATGCGGCGGGCAGCCATTTGGGCTTCGCGGGCCGGTTCGGAGCCGTAGATATACTGCCAGCCCCAGGCCTGGATGCCGCGCTTGCGCAGCGCATTCACCAGCGGCGGCACCAGGTCGGCGCCAGAGGGGGTGATGTTATAGGGTCTGTACCAATCGGCAACTTTGATTAAAACGTGGCTGAGGCGCGCTTGCAGAGCCGTTTCGGCAATACGCTCAGGGTCGCCGCCTTCGCAATTTGCTATCTTCCAGATGTAGAAGCCACGTCCGTTTAGGTTCATGCCGGGGGTATGTTGCCCTCGAGGCCGAGTTGGGGGGCGATGCGGCGCATGGCGAGGATCACATTGTCAACGTGCTCCCACAACTCCACCCCAAAATCGGCTGCCGCTTCGGCCATTTCCTCGCGGTTGGTGCCGGCGGCAAAGGCTTTGTCCTTCCATTTCTTTTTGACGGAGGAAGCGCTCAGATCGTAGAGCGAGCGCGAAGGGCGTACCAGGGTCACGGCGGTGATCAGGCCGGTGATCTCATCGCAGGCCAACAGGGCTTTTTCCATGAGCGAGACGCGCTCTACCCCGCACTGCCCGTGGGAAAGGATGGCGCGGATGACTTCTTCGGAAACGCCGCGCTGGCGCAGAATAGGCGCGCCTTCGAGGGGATGCCCTTCCAGCGTGGGGTGAATTTCCCAGTCAAAGTCGTGCAGCAGCCCGGTGAGGCCCCACAGTTCGACATCCTGGCCGAGTTTCTCGGCATAGAAGCGCATGGCGGCTTCGACGCAGAGCATGTGGTTGATCAGCCCGGGAGCCTGGATGTATTCTTGAACAATTGCTAAAGCCTGGTTGCGATCCATCGATCCTCCATTGGGGTAAGATGCAAGATTAATGCCACCGCTCCGAATTATTCGGGGCTCTTTGGGAGTTGCCGTGGTAGGTGTTTCTCCACGTTGATTCCCATTGACCCTTATTCGGAGCGGACGGTATCGTCGGATGGGAAAATGGGCTCAAAATTGCCCAACACGGGCAGCGGCTTGGTCACCCAGGCTTCTACCAGGGCAACCAGCGTGGCAGGGGTTTCGCGGATGTTCCAGATGAGGCGCGACCTGCGCAAATAGTAGCGGCGGTCCGCATCAACGCCCACGGCGTGGGTACCCATCTGGTTGCACAGGAAGACAGCGCGGGGGAGGTGGAACTTCTGGGTGACCAGGATGACGTCATCTAGCCCAAAGATGGCCCCGGCCCGGTAGCAGGTGTCGTAGGTGCGCCGTCCGGCGTAGTCGAGGACAATATCCTCGGCGGGCACGCCCAGCTCGACAGCATAATTGAACATGGCGGCGGGCTCGTTGTAATCGACGAAGCGATTGTCGCCGCTCATGAGGATCTTTTCTACCTTCCCGGCAAAGTACAACTGGGCGGCGGTAGCCACCCGGTCGCGCAGGACGGGGGTGGGGGTGCCGTCTCGATAGAGGCCGGCGCCAAAGACCACCGCGGCGGGCGCGGTGGGCGCATCATCCAGCGCATAGGTGCGCGGGGCGGCATAGAGCATGGTGACCAGGCGCGGGATGCCGAGGATCAACAGCGCGGCAATGGTGACGTACCAAAATAAATCCCAGATCATTTTGAAAAGTTTCTTAAGCATAGGCAAAGGTTGGAATGCGCCCGGGCCAACGGGTTATCTACCGATCAGTTGGCCCAGGTTTAGATCGATGGCCTCAACCAATTGGCGCAGCGGATCGTACGCGGTATCGTCGATGGCGCGCAGGGCTTCCACCTGGTACTCGCCCGCTGAGGCGGTGAGCAAGTCGCGGCCTGCAGGGGTTCCGGCCAGATCGAGAAAGGCCGTGTTCAAGCTGTAGCGCATCTCTTCGGGCATGCCGGAGAGGTAGGAAAGGTTGAGGTTGGGGATGACCGCGTCACTCTGGTAGAGGATGACGACGCGGTTTTGGGCGTCCAGCAGATCGCGGAGGACGCTATCCGAGGTGCGCGGGTCGCCGGAAATGGAGAAGGTGGCGCCGAAGTCGCACACGCCTTGGATATATAAGGCGCGAACTACGGACGGGTGGCCCTGGACGAAGGCAGGCTCGAGAACCGGCACTTGGGCGGTGGCCAGCAGCCCGGCGGGGACCACGTAACCGGCGGTGGAGCCGGGGTCGACATAACAGGGGCGTTTGCCGGCCAATTGGGCCAGGGCGACATCCGGCTCGGCGGTGTTTTCACCGTTGATCGGGTCGTAGTAGGGGGTGAAGCCCGAGGCTACATGGGCCATGATCTGGGTGCCGTAGAGGTAGACGCCGAAGTGGTTGGTAAGCAAGGCGGCTTCGGCGATTCCGCGCCGGGCAGCCAACAGATAGGTGAGCGGCGGCATCCAGGTGATGTGGGCATCGCCGTTGGACAGGTTGAGGAGGACGTCCTCGTAGGTGGAGAACTCGCGGGCTGTGACGGTGAACCCGGTGAGGCTGGTGAGCTGGGCGGCCAAGTCCTGGCTGGGCACGAAGGAATCGGGCGAAACCCCTGTGACCGCCGCCAGGATGAGCGGGTTGCCTGGGCTGCCCAGAGGGTGGGGGGTGACCGTTGGGGTGAGCGTGGGAGTGGGGGTGGGCGTGTAGGCCGGTTCGGGGCCAACTTCGGGATCTTCGCCCAGGCAGCCGCTGAGGAACGCCATGCACACGAGCAAAGCCGCAAAAGCCCGGAGGATAGGCTGTCTTCGGCGGCGCGTGGCTGCCGGATGGGGGGGGCAGGGGTCAAAAGTGTGTTTCAATGGAATGGATTATAATCAATAAGTAAGGAAAAGAGGTAGCTGCCAGAGATTGAACGAAGTTTCGTCTTTTACACCTCTGGCTGAGTGGTTACGAAAGGAGTAACAATCATGGATCGAAGAAAAGGGGCGGTATTCATTGGCGCCCTGCTGATTTTAGCGATCATCGGTGTAGGGATGATTCTGGTGGTGAAGACGATGATGGAAAACACCGTGAAAGCCGCCGTGCAGCCGTTTGAACAGGCCAACCAGACCGTGCAGACCAAGGTGGCGGAATTCATGCATCCCACGCCGACGGTGATCCCGGACCCGGTGACGATCATCCAGGAGGTGCGCTCGCTGGCCCGGCTGGAAACCATCCAGTACAGCGTGGAGAAGGTGATCACCGCTGAGATTGGGCAGAATGAATTGGGCTTCTTGTTTGGCGACCGGCTGCTGTTTGTGGGCCACGGGGTGGTGATTGGGGGCATCGACCTGGAAAAGATGATGCCGGAGGACCTGTGGATTGAAGGCACGATCGTGTACGTGCGCTTGCCGGAGCCGGAAGTGTTCGTCGCGGCGCTGGATAATGAGAAATCCTATGTTTATGACCGCGAAACGGGCCTGCTGACCAAGGGAGATGTGAACCTGGAGAAGACGGCGCGCGAGGCGGCCGAGAATGAAATCCTCAAGGCGGCCGTGGACGACGGGATTTTGGACCTGGCGCGGCAAAACGCCGAAAACTACCTGGGACGCTTGCTGCGCGGGCTGGGTTTTGGCGACGTGGTGTTTGTGGAAGAGTAAAGTGAAAAAGCCCTAATTTGAGGTATAGGTGGGTGCGAAGCACCCACCTATACCTCAAATTAGGGAACTCCCCCAACACCGGTGAGCAGGTGCTTTATAACCGCATCAACCACTCGGGGTTGGCGTATTTTTCGGCGCTGAGTTCGGCGGTGCGCTGCTGTTCGGCGGTGGTCAATTCGCCGGGAACCAGTTCAATATTAAATGTGTTCTTGAAAGCGCGGGCAAAGGCATGGGCCGCGCTTTCCCATTCCAGGGGGTAGCCCAACACGGCTTCGGTGGTGGTGGCGTGCTCTAGGAGGCGCTCGGCGGCTTGTTGGCGCGTGGCTTCATTGGGATAGCCCAACACGCGGGTGATGCGAGTCAGGTCGCCAAAGAGGGGCAGGGAGCCGTGCTGGAGCACGCCTCCCAGGCGGCGGGCCTGAGCGCTGCCGATGAGCTTTTTCCCGGAGACGGTGATTTCGTAGTTGGAAGGAACCTCGAAGCAGACCGGGCCGTTGGTTTTGGCTTGCCCAGGATCGAGGTATTCTTTATCGGCACGGGCAGGCAGGCCGAGCAGTTCCAGGGCTGCCAGGAGGGCCTTGGACAGGCGGCTATAGGATTCGAGGATGGTGCCGGCGACGATGGGCTCTTTGAGGGGGGCAATGACGGAATAAGTCAGCTCGTCGGTGTGCAGGACGGCGCGCCCGCCGGTGGGGCGGCGAACCAGAACCCAACCGGCTTGCGCCAGAGCGGCATGGTCCACGTCGGCGGCGTTTTGCGCATAGCCAAGGGAGAGGCAGGCCGGGGTCCAGGCGTAGAGGCGCAAGGTGGGCGGCGAATCGCCGCGCCCTGCCGCTTCGAGTATGGCTTCGTCGACGGCCATGTTCCACGCGCCAAGGGCGGGAGGGTGAGTGAGGAGACGCCAGGGATTGGTCATAGGCGGTATTATACAGGAAAAGCGTCCAGGTGACCTGGGTTATAATTATCAGGCAAAAGTTTGTACAACTTTAATTTGAAATAGCAATCTCGACAGGATGTTTGCGAAGGGGCAACAGCGGAGGAATTTTGAAATGAAACGAATCGCGTGGATGTTCCAGTTGTTGGTCGTTTTGTCGCTGATATTAACCGCCTGCCAGGGCACCCCTACGCCCACGGCTGTGCCGACCGCCGCTCCCAGCGCGACGGCCCGTCCGACCGAGGCGGCTGCTGTCACGCCTACCGCGGCGGCAGTGGAAGCGGAAACGCTATATGTGAATTTGGTCTGGCACCAGCACCAACCGCTGTATTATAAAGACGACAACGGGGTCTACACCCGACCCTGGGTGCGCGTACATGGCACCAAGGATTACTACGATATGGCCGCCCTGGTGCGCCAGTACCCGGATGTGCATGTTACGTTTAACTTTACACCGGTGCTCATTCGCCAGATTCAGGACTACCTGGAGAACGGAGCCAAGGACCTCTATTGGGTGATGGCGGAAAAGCCTGCTGCGGAACTGACCGAGGAAGAGCAGCGTTTTATTCTGGAGCGTTTCTTCGACGTGAACTGGAAGAAAATTCTGGCGCGCTACCCGCGCTATCAAGAACTGCTGGACAAGCGCGGCAGCGGCGATGCAGCCTCGATCAACAAGGCTCTGGAAACGTTCACCGAGCAGGATTACCGCGACCTGCAAATCTGGTTCAACATGGCCTGGTTTGACCCTAGCATTTTGGCGGACAAACCTTTGAATGCCCTGGTGGATAAGGGCGAAGGCTTCAGCGAGGAAGACAAACAGATCGTCTTCGATCATGTGCTTCAGGTGATGGGCGAAATCCTGCCCTTGCATGCCGAGATGCAGCAAGCTGGGCAGATTGAGGTCATTACCACGCCCTACGCACATCCAATTTTGCCGTTGATCACCAACACGGCTCTACAGCAGGTTGGCAACCCTGCTTCAGAACTGCCCGACCCGTTCATGTACCCGGCGGATGCGGTGGTGCATTTGGAAAAGAGCGTGGAGATCTACGAAGACATCTTTGGACAGGCCCCGCGCGGATTGTGGCCCGGAGAAGGCTCTGTGGCGCAGTTGGTGGTGCCCTTTATCATCGATGCGGGGTACCAGTGGATGGCGACCGGCGAGCCGGTGCTGGCCAAGTCCTTGGGCTTGGGCAGCTTCACCCGAGACGGGCAAGAAACCGTGCAGGAGGCGGATGATTTGTACCGACCCTATTACGTCAAAGACCGGTCGGGCAACCAGATGGCGGTGTTCTTCCGCGACGGAGTGATCTCCGATCAACTTGGCTTCAACTACTCGGGGATGAGCGGCAAGGCCGGGGCCGAGGATTTGATGCGCCGCCTGGAAAACATCCGCGCGCAGTTGCAGGAAGAGGGCGCTGAAGGCCCGCATGTGGTCAGCATCATTTTGGACGGGGAAAACGCCTGGGAGAATTATGACAACGACGCCATCGATTTTCTCAGCGAGATGTACCGCCTGTTTTCCGAGACCGAGGGCATTGAAACCATCACGCCGTCCGAATACCTGGCAAAATTTCCCGAGCAGCGCGTGATCGAAGACTTGTTCCCTGGGGCGTGGTTCAGCCCCAACTACGATACCTGGATTGGGGAGAGCGAAGAAAACACGGCCTGGAACTACCTGGGCCAGACCCGCGCGGTGCTGGCTGATTATGAGCGCGGGGTGAAGTCCGTTTCGCCCGAAGACCTGGAACTGGCAAAGGATTACATGTACCTGGCGGAAGGCTCGGACTGGTTCTGGTGGTATGGGGCCGACCAGGACTCTGGGCAGGATTCGTACTTCGACCAGGGCTATCGGGCCTTGCTGCAGAAGGTGTTCGAGACACTGGGCGAGCCGGTTCCTGCGTTTGTGTATACGCCCATCATCCAGGCCCGGCCCGCGGCGCCGACCCGGCCGCTCAACGGCATGTCCACACCGGTGATCGACGGCGTGGATTCGCCCGGTGAGTGGGACAACGCCGCCTATTATGCCGCCGAAGGGATGTCACCGGCGACCGGGCTGGCCTATGCGATCGATCAGAAGTTCCTGTACTTCCGCATGACCTTTGGTGAGTCGCTGGTGCCGGTGGAGCGGGTGGGCTTTTACGTTCGGCGCGAAGGGTTGGACGCCGCGGCGACCACGCGCCCGGCTGCCGAGGAACCGCCTGTGGCCCTGGGGATTGGAGCCACCACCCTGGTGGAATGGAACGGGGAGGACACGCTGGACGTTTACCAACCGGGCAAGACCGGCTGGGAGGCCCTTGCCGAAGGCGCGGGCAGCACTGCCGCCAGTGGGACCGTGCGCGAGTTTGCCGTGCCGCTGGCCTTGTTCCCCGAGTTGAAACCGCAGGAGGAGTTCCGCATTGTGGCGGCGATCCAGCCGGCCAACCAACTGCTGCCTGCCGACGGACCTGCCCAGGTGCTGCTGCCAGATTTGAGCGTTTCAACGACGATCTTTGAATTGACCGACCCGGAAAATGACGACCACGGCCCGGGAACCTATACTTACCCGACCAATTCGGTGTTTGACCCGCAAGTCTACGATTTGAAGTCGCTGGTGATCGCAGAAGATGAAACGAGCTTGATCTTCCGGGTGGGTTTCTACGGCCCGGTGCCGAACCCGTGGAACTCGACGATTAATCTATCCTTGCAGACCATCGATATCTATATCGACCAGGACCCCGGCGCAGGGACGGGGGCGCGGCTGATGCTGCCGGGGCGCAACGCTGCCCTGGGCGAAACCTATGGTTGGGAGTACGCCTTGTGGGCGGAGGGCTGGTCGCAGCAGGTGTTTGTTCCGGATGAAGCTGGAAATCCCGTGCAGAAGACGGAAGCGAGCTATAAGGTGGTGGTGGACTCCGGCGCCAAGCTGGTGACCATTCGCATCGACAAGGGTGTGCTGGGTGGGGGTGATCCCGCCACCTGGGCCTACTCGGTGGTGGTGTTGGGCCAGGAGGGCTACCCCTCTACGGGCGTGTGGCGCGTGCGCGATGTGACTGCCGAAGCAGCGGATTACAAATTTGGCGGCGCGCCGGACGGCAAGAATCATACTCGCATCATTGATCTGTTCTGGCCCGCCGAAGCGTCTCCGACGCAGGAAGAGCTGTTGAGCGCCTTCACGCCCAGCAGCGGCGATCCCGGCACGCTGGGCCCGGATGACTTTGCGCAAATTATTCCCTTTACAGGGGCGAGATGAAGGTGACCACTCAGACAATGGAACCAGAGTGGTTCAACAGAAATTAACAACATAGTCTTCGAACTTGGGTGATGCCCCCACCCTGCTTGAGGGTAGAGTTCTTAGAAGTGATTTGCCGGCGGGAAAGGGCCACGAGTTCGAAATTGAATTGGAATATTGTCAAAGTAGTTTTAAAAGATACAGGAGTCAACATGGATGCTAACAAAAATATTGTGGCGGTGGAGCAGCGGGATTGGGTGGAAATTATCTTGCCTGACGGGCGCGTTTATAGCGGTCCGCGGGGCGCGTCCGTCGAGGCTTTTATGCGCGCCTTGCCGGAATGGGACAATCCACCGATTATGGGGGCGATTATTAACCATGAACTGCGCGAGTTAACCTATCCCATCAAAATGGAATCCGAGGTGAAGCCCGTGACGATGAGCGACGCGGACGGCGCCCGGATTTACCGCCGCTCGCTGGTGTTTCTGCTGGAAGCTGCCTTCGACGACCTGTTTGCTCCGGCTTTTCTTACCGTGGATCACTCTGTTTCGTCGGGCGGGTATTTTTGCCAGGTGAACGGGCGCGCGCAACTCAGTAAGGCCGAGTTGAAGGCGCTGCGCAAACAGATGCACAAACTGATTGATGAGGATATTCCTCTGAAGCGCGAGTTTGTGCCGCTGGCCGAGGCGGCGGCTTTCTTCGCCAGCAAGCACATGGATGACAAAGTCAAGTTGCTCAAGTATCGCCAGAAGGAACGCCTGGTGCTATACAGTATTCAAGATCACCGAGATTACCACCACGGGTATATGGTGCCCTCTACGGGCTTCCTGCGCTGGTTTGAGCTGCACGATTTGAACGGGGAAGGCTTCATCATGCAGTTCCCCCGGCGGCATGCTCCCAAGCAAATCTTGCCGATGCCTGAATACCCTAAGCTGTTGGGCAGTTTCCGTGAGTATGGGAAGTGGCTGGAGCGCCTGGAGATTGAGAACGTGGGCGCGCTAAATGAGACCATTCAGAAAGGCAAGGCGCGGGAGGTCATCCTGGTGTCGGAGGCGCTGCACGAACGCCAGGTAGCGGAAATGGCCGAGCAGATTATGCGCCGGCGGCAGCAGGTCAAGATCGTGTTGATCGCGGGGCCATCTTCCTCGGGCAAGACCACCACCTCGAAGCGGCTGTCGGTGCAACTGCTGGCGCAGGGCATCTCACCGCTGCCGATTGAGATGGACAACTATTTTGTGGATCGCGAACTGACTCCGAAGGATAAGAACGGGCAATATAACTTTGAGGTGTTGGAGGCGTTGAACACGCCGTTGTTGGAAGAGCATTTGAAGCGCTTGATCGCCGGTGAAGAAGTGCAAATTCCAAAGTTTGACTTCCGCAGCGGCACGAGCAAACCGGGGGAGATTTACCGCTTGCAGAAAGACCAGTTGATTATTCTGGAGGGCATCCACGGGTTGAACCCGCGCTTGCTGCCTTCTATCCCGCCGGAGCAGACCTTCCGCATCTATGCTTCGTGCCTGACGCAACTCAACCTGGACCGCCACAACCGCATCTCGACCACCGACAGCCGCTTGCTGCGGCGCATTGTGCGCGACGCGCGCGAGCGGGGCTATTCGGCGCAGAAGACCATCGAGCGCTGGGAGTCGGTGCGGCGGGGCGAGAAGGAGCACATTTTCCCATACCAGGAGAATGCGGACGTTCTGTTCAACTCGGCGCTGGTGTATGAGCTGGCGGCGCTGCGCCAACTGGCTGAGCCGCTGCTGCGGCAGGTGCCGTTTGGCACGCCGGAATATGTGGAGGCGAAGCGGTTGCTGGCATTCATCGAGTGGTTCTTACCGCTGCCGTTGGATTTGATCCCCGATAACTCGATCATGCGCGAGTTTGTGGGCGGGTCGATCTTGCATGATTTTCGGTTGTGGCCAGAAAGAGAAGACTAAACTCAAAAAAGAACAGGTAGCATGTGCATGCTACCTGTTCTTTTTTGAGAGTAAAACAAATTACTTTTCGGTCTGGCGTTCGATGCGGGCGCCGAGGGCGGTGAGCTTTTGCTCCACGCGCTCGTAGCCACGATCGATCTGCCCGACATTGCGGATGGTGGACTTGCCTTGCGCGGAAAGGGCCGCCAGCACCAGGGCCATGCCGGCGCGGATGTCCGGCGACTCCATCTTCTCGCTGTAGAGCATGGTGGGGCCTTGCACCACGCAGCGGTGCGGGTCGCACAAGACGATTTGCGCGCCCATGCCTACCAGTTTGTCGGTGAAGAACATGCGGCTGGGATACATCCAATCGTGGAAGAGGATAGATCCGCGCGATTGGGTGGCAACGACGATGGCGATGCTGACCAGGTCGGTGGGGAAGGCAGGCCAGATCATGGTTTTGATCTCGGGGATGGCCCCGCCCAGGTCGGGCTCTACCTCCAGGCGCTGCTCGGCGGGGACGTAGATGTCGTCGCCGCGCACTTCCCAGTCCACGCCCATGCGTCCGAAGACCAGCCGCACCATGTCCAGGTACTGAGACCCGGCGTTGCGGATGTGGATGGAGCCGCGCGTCACGACTGCGGCGCCAATGTAGCTGACCACTTCCAGGTAATCGGGGCCGATGGTGAAGTCTCCGCCGTGGAGCGAATCGACGCCGGTGATGTGCAGGGTGTTCGAGCCGATGTTCTCAATTTTGGCGCCCAAGCTATTTAGGAAGTGGCACAACTCCTGAACGTGCGGCTCAGAGGCGGCATTGCGCAGGATCACCTCGCCTTTGACCATCGCGGCAGCCATGATGGCATTCTCGGTGCCCGTTACGCTGGCTTCGTCGAGTAGAATATCGGCGCCGTGGAGACGCCCGGCCTTGAATTCAAAGATGCGGTCGTAGTTGACTTCGGCGCCCATCTTGCGTAGGGCCAGCATGTGCGTGTCGACGCGGCGGCGGCCGATGACATCGCCACCGGGGGGAGGCAGGCGCAGCTCACCGGCGCGGGCAGTCATGGGGCCGGCCAGGAGGATGGAGGTGCGAATTTTGCGGCACAGGTCGGGGTCCAGGTCGGCGGCGCGCACCTGTTTAGCGTGAACCTGCCAGGTGTGTTCGTCTATGGAAGTGAACTGCACGCCGAGACTCTCCAGCAGGCGGCGCATGTTGAGCACATCGGCAATGGCCGGAACGTTGCGCAAAATCACTGGCTGGTCGGTGAGCAGACAGGCCGCCAGCATGGGCAAGGCAGCGTTTTTGTTTCCGGCAGGCGTCAGTTCGCCCTGCAGGGGGATTCCGCCTTCGATGAGGAATTTATCCATTGGTTTGCGCCTCCGCTTTAGATTGGAATGTCGGGTATCGCTTGTTGGGCTTCTGGGGCAATTGGCCGATTCAAACCGCTCAACCCGACCTACGACTACTGCACAACCCGACCTACGACGACCGAGAAACCAGTTTAGCGCAGCGATCCGACGAATTCGTCGATGGCGGCCTGGTCCCAGGAGGCTTGCGGGCCCACCGCCATGAAGAAGGCCGTGCCGCCTTTGCCCTCGAAGACTGCCATGGCCTCACGAATATTGCCTCCGTCCGTGGAGGTGCCTTCGTAGATGATCATCTCGGTCTCCTGCCCGCGAATGACGACCGGATAGCTGTCGACCTGCTGCAAGTTGCTGATTTGGCCGGTCTGGCTCTCGCTCATCTGGCGCATCTGCTCGGCCAATTGTTCGGGGTCCATGCCTTCTGCGGCGGGGAATTGGTACATCATCAGTGTTTGATTTTTATCGTCAGAGCTGAATCCAACCATCGAGACGCCAAAAATATTCATGCCGAAGGTCTCGGTGTAACCAGCGGGAAGGGTGTATTCGGCAATGGCGGCTGCGGATGCCTGGACGTCACCGGAGTCGGTAGAGACGTTTTCCGAGACCAGTTTGCCAGCCTGGGTAAATAGGATAACCCCGGCGATGACCGCGCACAAGCACAAGACGCCTACGATGGCCAGAATGATGATTAGCGTTTTCTTGTTCATTTAATCTCCTAATGGATTCGGAATGGGTAAGCCGGGGAGGGGTAGCTTGCACCGGCTGAGTGGATTGATTTGGATGTTCAAAGGGGCGATATTGTAGTGGGTTGATCCACTTTCGCCGGCGGGGGTTGAAACCCAGCCTCAGTTCGCGAAAACCCCTGCGGGGTTCCTTTTCTGGCGCCCAAGGGGCACTTATGACTTGACCCGGGGCCTTCAGCCCTATTTTTTATGTTATACCGTGAAGTCACAGATGAGTCAAATGAAGCGCATCGATTTGTTCAAAGTTGTTGTAAGCAAGGGTATAAGCTGGAACAGACTGGCAGATGGCTGAAACCAGGCGAAAGCCGTGTTCGGGCAGGTTGCGGGCATTGATCAGGTTTTGCATGAGCAGCAAAACGGCTTTGGCTTTGGGTAGGGGAGAAAACTCAAAAGCGCTACTGGGGCGGTACGTGGGGAAGATGATCTGCGCCAGGGGAGCCTGGCGGACGACCTTGCCGGGCGGCTGCGCCAGGGCCAGGGCGTTATCGGGGCGAACCAGGCAGCCAAAGGGTGTGGTCAGGGCGTCGGGGTGTTGGGCCAGCTCGGGGAACAGTGGATGGGCGCTGTTCTTCAAGTTGAGCGGGCGAGCAAAGCCCTGACAGGCGGGGTCTTCGGTGGAATTAGCGATGAATACCAGCTCATCGGTGAGGTAATCGAGGCCCTGGGTGAGCAGGTGGGTGGTGAGGCAGGTTTTACCGCTGCCCGAGCCGCCCACCAGCAAGGTGGCCTGTCCGTCCCGGCTGACACAGCCGCCGTGAAACACCGGACCGTCCGCGCAGCGGTCGGCAAAGTGGTAGGTGGCGCGTTCGATCAGGCGCAAGGCGGTGACCGCGTCCGATGGGTTGCGACTCTCGGGGTGACCGTCTTGAAGGACGACTAGCTCGCCGGAGGGTTCTTCGGAGAGGTCGATGTGGTGCAGCGGGTCGGTGGCGGGCTCGGAACGCTGGTGGGAGAAGGCAAAATCCAGTAAACTCTGGGCACGCTCGCTGTGAGCCGAATAGGACAGGCTGAGGTCGCCGAAGGAGATGATCAGGTCGCTCAAGGGGTGGCGGCCCCTGCCATTTCTATGCAGCCGTTCTCCAGAAACTGCTGGATAGCTGACTGAACGTCCGCCGGGATTTCGGCAGCGGCATCCGGGTAGGCTTCGGTGAGCAGATCGATGATGGCTTGCGTGGTGCGCGTGCCGTCGCAAAGTTTCCACACCAGCGAGGCACTTGGATTCAGGTACAGAATGCGAGTTTGCGAAGGGTGGTAGAGGACGATTTCACCATCCAACTGTTGCAATTCAAAGTCAGGGGTAGGGCGGGGGATTTGGTTCAGCACGGGGCACTCCTGTTGGGTTAAGTTTACCTTGAAACAGGAGGATTGGGGGAGGGTTAGCGCTTTTTGCGTAGTTCGGCGAGCACGGTGGAGACACCCCACTCGAAGACGTGGAAGGGGTGGCGCACCCATTTTTGCCAGTGGTAAGCCAGCGGCGCGCCCAGGCCCACGCCATAGAACAGGTGTAGCCAGCTTTCGGGCGGAGCGAAGGTGTCGCGCAGGGTGTCGAGACGCAAGGGGCGGCGGGGCCAGCCGTTAAATTCTGCCCAGGCGTCCTTTGGCGTGGGGGAAAAACTCCAGCCGAAGCGCGATATGATATCTGGCGACCAGGGCGAGAAATTGTGCAGTAAAGGCAATATGCGCAAAATTTGGGGGTATTTCTGGCGGAGTTTTTCCCAATCGATCTGATCGGCGTATTTCTCAACCAGGCTGATGATATCGGCGGCGTAGATGAGCTTGAAGGGGATGGTCAGAAGGGGCGGCCCGGCGGCGTGGCGGTAGATGTGCCAGAGGGTGTCTTCGAGTGAGGTAGTATAGGTAGTTTGACCCTGAAGTTGAAAGGCGAAAGCCGAACCGGCCAGCTCGGCATACCCCAACGGGCGATAGTGGCGCGTGGAAGGGAAAATCTGGTGGTGGACTTCCACGCTGATGTGCATTCCGCTTTGCTCACGGCCCAGTGGGGGCAGGTGATGGTGACCGGCGGGGGTAGAGGCCTCCAGTTCTTCGCGGTAGCCCAGTTCCAAGAGCGTTTTGTGGGCTTGAGCAAGATCATTGGGCGCGACCAGAATATCCAGGTCGCGCATGGGGCGCAGGCCGGGCTGGGGGTAAACGGTGTGGGCCAGGGCAGCGCCTTTGAGCACCAGGGCGCGCATGCCGTCTCGCTCCAGGGCAGACAGTATCTCGGCCAGGGCGGCGGCGCGGGTTTGGTTGGCGCGCGCGTGCTGGAGAAAGCCGCCCAGTAGTTCGCGTTTGACCGGGGTGGGCAAGGCAACGTTAGCGGCGGAGAGGTGATGATAAAGAAGCGGGGAGAGGCTGTTTTGTTCTGCTGCGGGCAAAATCGGAGCCCAATCGGCTACGGCGGCGGCTGAGCGGGTCAGTTCCGCTTGCTGGGCGGAGTGGGGTTCGGCGCGCGCGCACAAAGCCGGGAGCGCAGATGCGATCCGGCTTTGTGAAATCATCGATGCCATAGGATGACAGGCCTGTTTACAGGCTGCGCAACCCCTCGATGAGGGCTGTGACCGTTGTTTCGCGGGCGGCCATACGCTCGGCGACCGATTTGAGGAACTCCTGATCGCGGCTAAAGCGAGCCATCTCAGCGGGCACGCCGCGGAAATACTCGATCAACTGTGGCAGGTAGGGCATTAATTTTGCGCTTACAGCAGCAGTTTTCTCGGCGGCGCCTTCTTCGCCGGCAGCATAAGCCCGCAGCGTTTTACTCAGTTCGGCGGCGTTGAACTTCCAGTCTTGGATGCTCATGCCGGCTTTCTTCTTGAAGCCGCTGCCGGCCATGGGGCGGGCAAAGATGGGCAGTTGGGAAAATTCGGCGTGGGTCTCATCCAACAGCCCCACCAGTTTGTCGCTGAATCCAGCCACCTGCTGGATCATCTCGACTGGGACCTTCTCGGTGGATTCCGCTTGGGGTTCGGGCACGGCAGCAGGTTTGATCAACCCGGCCCGTTCGAGGATTTCGTAACCGTTGACCACTTGCCCGTGGTATTCGTCTGCCAGACGGGAGGTAAGGTACATGGCAGCGGCTGCGGCGTGTTCGACGGGCATCAGGCCGGGATAAGCCGAATGAAGCGAGACGTTGAGGAACTCTTCTTGGGTGATGCCCAGACGGGGGGCCAGTTCGCGGGCCACGTTGCGGATGCCAGGGGTGTCGACCATGCCGGGGGCCAGGGCGATCACTTTGACGCCATCCCGCGAGACTTCGGCATCGAGCGATTGGCTGAAGCCGGTAATGCCCTGCTTGGAGGCGATGTACGCCGACAGGCTGGGCATGGCATCGGTAGAAATCATGTTGATGATCACACCTGAGTTGCGAGACAACATGTCGGGCAAAAAGCTTTTACAGGTTAAGAAGGCGCCGCGAAGGTTGACCGAAACCACGCGATCCCAATGGTCGATGTCCATTTCCAGGACGGACTGCACCGGGCACAGGATGGCGTTGTTGATGAGGATGTCGACGCGCCCGAAGTAGTCGCGGGTGGCTTGCCAGAGATTTTTCACTGAGCCTTCGTTGGATACATCGGTGCGCACGTAAAGCGATTTGTAATTAGCGGCGCGCAGATTTTTGTTGACTTTGGCACCGTCGTCGGTTAATTCGGCAATAACCACCCCGGCGCCTAATTCGGCGAAGGATTCGGCCATGGCCCGCCCAATGCCTCGGCCCGCGCCGGTGATGACCACAACTTTCCCTTCAAATTCTTTGGGAGAGAGCCCAATCTGTGAATATAGTTCTTTCATGCCGCCTCGTTTTAGTACTGATTAGAGGGCGAGGAAAGTTCCCCCACCTTTGGCTGAGTATTACCCTTAAATTATACCCACATTGGGCATCTGTGAGTTTTCATTCAGTTATCATAATTTGGGGGGGCAGGGTTGGGCCGGGGGCTGAGCTGAAAGTGTGTTTCGTAATTCGAGCAGCAGCTCATCCACAGAAAGATGGTAATTGGCGGCCACATCTTCCAGCGTATCGAAATCAGCCATGTAGCAGCCGACGCATTGGGTGCGATGTTTGAAGAAAACCGGCATGGTTTGAGGCCAGCGCCGCAGAAGTTCGGAAACGGTGATTTGGGTGTGGATCAGAGCAGGATTTTGTCTGGTCATTGGCTCATCCAGTGGTTGCTGAAAATTGCAGCAACTAACTGTATGATAGCCATTCTTTTGCCTCGCGGTATTGCGATAAAGCAAACCGGGGTTCTCAGGATGCGTCGTCGGCGATGAGCACCAGTTGATGCGGTGCGCAGATGGTGATGCGCTCGCGGCCCGACTGCACGATTTGCTGGCTTTCCCACTGGCTGAGGATGCGGCTGACGGTGAAGAGCGTGGCGCCGATCATTTCTGCCAGAGACTGGCGGGTGAGGGGAATGTCGATGAGAACGCCTTTGGGAGTCTTTTGACCCGATTGCGAGGCCAGGCGCAGCAAGGTGCGAGCCAGACGGCGTTCCACGCGCTCGGTCGCCAGCTCGCGGAAGCGGTCCTGGTATTCCTGAACATAGGCCGACATGATATCCATGGAGTTAATGGCCAGCAGAGGAATTTGCAAAACCAGGGACTTCAATTCTTCCTTGCGCCAGGAGGCCAGCCTGGAAGGCTCGGTGGTTTGCGCGCTGATGGGGTAAGGCGTGTTGGATGTGAGGGCCACGATAGCAAACAGACTGTGCGGGCCTAGAATGCGCAACAGCACCTGCTGTCCATCGGTGGTTACTTGCCCCAGCTTCACCCGTCCTTCCATGAGAAAATAGACGTGCGAGGAGGGGTCGCCCTGGTGGTAAATGTATTCATCCGCGTCTACTGAGCGGATTCGGGTAATGTCGTAAACCAGAGCCAATTCAGCTTCTGACAGCCCCTTGAAGAGGCCTGCAGCGGCAATGATGGCTTGATCGACAGAGGACAGCGGCATATAGGCTATTGTAGCATGATGACCGCTAATCGGCGGGGTTTACCCGCCAAACAGCCGTTTTAGAAACTCCATTAGCTTTTGCCAGAACGATAAGGGCTGTTCCGGTTCCACCGGTTCGGGCGGAACCTCACTGACTAAGGCGCTGAAGGCTGCTGTGCTGTATTGGCTGATGTAATCAAAGGGGATGCGACAGTGGCCCGGCGCAAGACTGTTGTTGCCGGCCCAGCCGGTGCCCCAACTGTTGCGCACCAGGAAGACACCTCCACCGGGGGCGGTTGCGTCAACCTCGTAGCCTACCATGCACATGGCATGGCCGCCTTCTTTGGGATCGGTGGGCAGCGGCAAGCGGATGTCGCCGGTGGAGCGGGCTGGTTCTGAGAACCAGTAAGTGTAGACGGGAACGGCAAAGGCTACAGGACGATTCTCTGCCAGCACTTCGCGAATCGAATCTACCCAGGTGGCGGTGATCTTTTGCGTATCGGTGATCCTGTAAGGAAGGGCCTTGTTACGCGCGTCGGGCGGGGGCGGGTCCTGGCCGATGTTTCCAGGGATGGGGGTGGGAACATAGGGCCAAACGGGTTCGGGGCAAATGCCGTCGGATTTGAGCAGACCCATGACCAGGTGAACGTAGGTTCCCTCTCCGGGGTAGCCGTCGTGTTGCTTGGCGTTCCAGTAGAGGAACTGCTCGGATAGATCGGCCTGGGTGGATGGTTGACCCAGGAGCATTTCACGCACGGCAGTGCAAGCAAAGGCCACACAGCTCCCGCGTTGACCCTGGTTGCGAACACCAGGCAGCCGACCGTGCAGGTCAACGGCGGGGGGTAAAGGGGCAAAGCGGGTGGGTTCTTCGCCTGGGGGTTCGGCGGGCGGTTCATCCAGGGCGCCCAGACCGTGACGGTCGATGTCGCCGGGGGCAAAGGACATGCTGGGGGGCAGGGCGGCTTGGGCCAACTCGACCAGGCGGGTCATTTCGGATTCATCCAGCCCGGTGAACCCGGCAAGACCGGCCAGGCCATCTTCCTGGACGGCGGCTCCGACCAGTTCTTCAGCGGTTGTAATCCACAACCCCGCCAGTTTGGCGGCCACATCCGCCGGAAAACCGGCCACGGAAGTGAGGGGGATGCCTTTTTTCTCGGCCATGATCAACCTCCAATTTTGGGGAACAATGCAACGTGATGATTAATCCGGGTAACTGTTCAGAGGGCAAAATCGAGCCATTTTCAACTCTGGCTGAAGAGTCACTAATCCGGTTGTAAATCGGCTTCACGCAAGCGAACCGCGGGGTCGCCAAGGACGACGTAGCCTTCGGCGTCGTTGCGTTCAATCCAATCATTAGTCAGTTCTTCGTCTCCGATAGGCTCGCCAGAGCGAATAGCTTCCAGCGTGTTGACCAGATCAGTGGATAGGGTGGCGTACTTCTCGTTAAAACCTTTCATGGCGAAGGCTACGGGCAGCCCGCCGAGAATGCCGGCGATGGCTTCGCGGAAAGCGCCAATCTGCCGCCCGGCTTCGGGGGTGGAGATGGAATAACCCCAGGCTCGTTCTACATGGCCGATGACGGCCAGGGCCGCGCCGTTGGGGTGGCTGAGGAGGGCTTTGGGCAGCGCCGCCAGGAAAGGCCGGCTGGCAATGCGTTTGGGCTTCTTGTTTGAGCCATAGATAAAGCGGTCCTCGGCGGGGGTGCCGCCGCCGTAACAGGCAAAATGGAAAGCCACCATGCCCTGCAGGCGGGCGCCAGGCGGGACATCATCGACAGAGAAGTAGTGCTTGGGCGAAATGGTTCCAAAGCCGGTCCAGTCCTGGCACAACAGTGCGCCCTGGATGCGAGCCTGGTCAGGGTCTCCGGGGGGCATGCCCATGCCGTGGGTGGCAGAGAAGAGGAAGGCGGGCGGCTTGACCCCGGCAGGCGGCGCCAGCAGTTCGCTCAAAGTGGCTTTTTTTGCTTCGGGGCCCCAGAACACGCTGGCGGCGTAGCCGGCCTCGGCGGCGATGCCGGGCACGGCAGGGTCGCTGCCCTGGGCAGGCTCGCCATCCACCAGCGGGCGGACAAGGTGATCGGCGCTCAACTGGGTGGCGCGGTCGAGCTGGTGGCGGGTGCCAAAAAAGGCTGCCCGGCGCGCGTTGGGTACCGAGGGGCTGGTTTCGTACTGAATCACCGATTGGGCATAGCGAGCGTATTCTTCGGGTTTGTCAAAGTGGATGCGGCCAACATAATAGTCCACATCCAGGAGATGACAAAAGGAAAAGGGGATTTGCTCGGGGCTGCCGACTAGAAGGAGGTAGTAGGGGATTTTTCGTGGGTTGCGGTTGGTCAAGCCGGTGCCGACCTGATGGCGGCCCAGCCAATCTTTGAAGCGCTCGCCGGGGCGATATTCCAGCACTTTAACCTTGGCCATGTTGCCCACCTGGGCGGCACGATGGTCGATGAGGGGTTGGAGGGCATGCTTCACCGCGTCGTTCTCTGACTGGTGGAAGACAATGCCCCAGCCGGTGTGTATCAAGTCGGTTTCTTGCTCCAGGCCGAGTCCCACACCGAAATTAATGGAAAGTAAATCACTAAGAAAATCTTTGAAACGCTGGATGATTTCAGGCTCGACGGGCTCGCCTTTGGCCAACCGCGCGGCGCGTTTACGGGTCATCGGCCCGATCAGATATTGGCCCGTGGTAGCATCGATCCCATTCAGGTAGATTTTTTTCGATGGCGCCATTTTCATCCTTTCGCCGGTTGTGCTGATCGTGATAGCGACAGTAAATTATTAAGTAGAGAAATACACAATTTCTATTTTAGACTGTTTGGGAAGGATTTACAAGGGCGCGAAATTAGCCAGAGGCAGAGAGGTTCCGACTTCGTCTGAGCATTACTATCAATTGAATACAAATAGTCTCATTAAGAGTTTGATTAAAAAACGTTTGGAGTACTTGAATTCCTGCCGATTCATGCTATTATATTTGCAGACGTAACGCTGGGTGCCCCCCTCATCCAGCGTTGCGCCTTTTTTATAAGAGAATTCGGTGAACTTCTGCGAAAAAAAATGACTGGCAAGGAAAAGTCCTTGCCAGTCATTTTTTTTCGCAGGCTTCCGGTTTTCTTTCTTTATTCGTAACTACTCAGCCAGAAGCGGAAAAGGGCCAAATTTGAGGTGCATGTGGGGTGCTTCGCACCCCACATGCACCTCAAATTTGGAGACTTTCTTCGACCTCTGAGTAGTTACCTTTATTCACAGACGATCTCGCACTTAAGCGGTTGCCCGGGGGTGGTCAGCTTATTCCATTCGGCGTCTAACGCTTCGCCGGTCAAATCAGTTTGGATATGATCGCCCAGCGAACTCCAGGAAAATTCTGCGATATTGCCACCGGTCTTGCCAATTGAACCGCAACCAAGCTCGAGGAACCATTCGCCGGGCGTTGTGGAACTGTTGGGGGAGGACGCTCCATAAATCAGGCTGCCTTGCCGGTTGATCCAACCGGCGATTTCCTGCAAGGCGTAGTCATCGGCAAGGATATAGCCATCTCTTTCGATATTCAAGGAGGCAAGACGACGCCAGAATGAGGCGGCGGGTTTTCCGGAGCGATCCAGTTTGAATGAATTAGCCAGCGCTTCGGCGGCGGATCGATCACCCTCGGCTGGGTAGATGGGAACAAAGGACAGAACCGCCTGGTTCTCGGAATTGAAAAGCACCCCCACCCAGACAGATTTGAGCACGGGCCTATCGGCTTGCAGATTGTCAACATGAACTAAAATCACCCGGTTGTTGCGGGTGCTTTGTACAGCAGTTTGATCGGATAATTCCAACGTGCTGGTCAAATTGGCTGTGCGAAATCCTAGAAAGGTAAAAGTGCAGAAGATGAGCAGCATGGCAGAAATCAAGGAAGATCGCCTCATAGGTTCCTCATTTATTATGGGTGATTTTTTGTGAAAATGGCGGCTTTGGCCCGCCCAGGTTTGAGCGGCATGCTGAGATAAAGATTATGTTCAACGAAGGATTGAAAAGTGGTAAAGAAAGGGTGCAGGCTTCCATCGGGATTGAGGAGTGCCACATCTCCGGTTCCGGTTTCGTTCAGGCTTTGCAAGATGGCGGTACCGATATATAACTGGGAGCGGATCTGTTTGTAGGCGCGCGCCAGCCAATCCTGCTGCTGATCGCGAGTCAGTCCGCCGGGGATGCTTAAGTGAGTGATCCACAGCATTCCATCGGTGTGACCGTTCGAGGACATGACGCGGCGAGCTTCTTCGTAGTACCGCAGGTTCTGGCAGCCGGCGGGCGAATCGATGGGTTCGCCGGACACGCTGGTGTAATTCAAGCTGACGATCCTCAGGCTTGATTTTGCGCCGGCGGCGTATAATCCGCTGAGATACTTTAAGGCGTCGTAATCGGCAGAGCAGGGGTTCAACCCTCCCGCCACCATCCAAACCTGCCTGCCCGCGGCCGCCAGAGAGGATTGGACGGATTGGAGCATGGCCAGGTAATTGGCGGGGTTGGGGGCCGCTTGCCAGCCCAGAGCGGTGTTGGCGGCGGGGAACAACTCGATTGCCTGAAGCGTGACAGGGTAACGGTTGGCGAGCGTGACAGCGAAGCGAGCCGCAGCCTCGCGGTCGGGTCCGCCTTCCGTCATACTCCATGAGGGAGCGGCGGTAAGGCTGATGAGCACTGCGGCTCCCTGGTTTGCCGCCACTGCCATCGTTGCATCCAGGGACTGCCAATCTGCCACAAAGCCGGGAGCGGGCTCATAAGCATCCCAGCGAACCACCACCCGCAGCCAATCGGGTCTGAGAAGCGGCAAGATGTTGAGCGCCGCATTCAGGTCTGAGCGGGTGATGTCAATGTTGGTGCCAACCCCAAACTCTGGGGTTCCAGGGACGCCTCGGGCGGCATGGACCGGTGAGACGGCGCATAACAGCACCATCACCAGCGTCACAGCCCAAGCCATCCGAAACGGTAAACGGTATGACATCATTACCCCAAGGTTTCAACGAGAAAATAGAGAACGTAACCGGTAACCAAACCGGCCAAAACGCTGGCCAGGAGGGCGCCGCCCAGCAACACCCATTCACCTTTGCGCAACTTGCCAACCGATTTCTGGAAGGCAGTGCATGCCTTCGTAGATTGGCCGAGGATGAGGATGACTGCGTCGTAAAAATATAGTTCGATACGATAAGCCAAACTTTGCTGCATTCCTAACCTCCTTCTCAACGAGATCCGACGGTTTTGGTGATTTTCCCTTTTGCGTCGGCGGTGACCCGAACGACGACCGGCAAGCTTTTTCCATCAGCGGTGGCAGCTTTGCCTCGAAAGGTGACCTGGTACATGCCGCCTGCCTGGGCTGTGACTTTTGGATTTGCCCCCTTAACAGCAGGGTATTGGCGGTAGATTTGTGAACAGATGGCGGCGAGGGCTTTTGGGTCCATGTTGCCTCAATTAGTGGATGCGGCGGCGCATGAAGGCTGGTAGATCCTGATTACCCGAGGCGAGTGCTTCGTTGGCGCGATTCTCGACGGAGCCGGCAGAAACCAGGACGGGTTCTTGCGCTTTGACCGGACGCGGGGAGAACGGCGAGCGGGCATCCATGGGGGTGGCTCCCAGGCCGGTGATGAGCAGAATGACCTGGACGCGGTTGTTCATGCGGGGGTCGGTAATGACACCGGGAATGACCTCGGCGCGGTTGTGGGTCTGATCTTGAAGGTGCTGCATGGCGTCGACCATTTCCATGAAGGTCAGGTCGTTGCCGCCGGTGAAGTTGGCGACGATGGCCGAGGCTTCTTCGATGGAGATGGATTCCAGCATGGGGTGGTGGAGGGCGTGTTCGATGGCCTTGAGCGCTTTCTGTTCGCCGCTGCCAATGCCGATGGAGAGAAGCGAGCCGCCGCCCATTTTCATGACCGAGCGAACATGGGCGAAATCCACGTTGATCATGCCGGGTTGAGTGATGATTTCGGAGATGCCCTGCACGCCCTGGCGCAGCACGTCATCGGCAAGGCGCAGGGCCATGTCGAGCGTGGTATTGGGTGGAGCCACTTTGAGCAACTGATCGTTGGGCACGGTGACGAGCGTGTCGGCATAAGGTTGGAGTTTGGCCATGCCTTCGCGGGCGTTGCGCTGGCGGCGGCCCATTTCGAAGGTGAAGGGCATGGTGACGATGGCGACGGTGACCGCGCCGACCTCGCGGGCAGCGCGGGCAGCCACCGGGATGGACCCGGTGCCCGTGCCGCCGCCCATTCCAGCGGTGAGGAAGACCATGTCGGCGCCGCGCAGTACCTCGCAGAGATCTTTGAAGCTTTCTTCGGCGGCTTCTTCACCGCGGCGCGGGTCGCCTCCGGCGCCCAACCCGCGCGTGGTGCGTGGGCCAAGGGCCAGCTTGGTGGGGGCCAGGCTTTGATTGAGGGCTTGCAGGTCGGTATTGGCAGCAATAAACTCAACACCCTTCAAGCCCAATTCGATCATGCGATTGACGGCGTTGGAGCCGCCCCCGCCCATGCCCAGGATTTTGAGAACCGGCTGGCGGCCAAGAAGTTGTTCGGAATTGCTTGTATCGCTAGAAATAATAGTTGTCATCGCATCACCTCTCTGCCAGTATGGTTGCAAGTGTCGTGCCATCTCCGGTTATTCGTTCGACGCGGCAGCCTGCCAGGCGCAGGGCCGCCAGGGTATCATCAGTGCAGGCATCGCCCAGCACGGTCACCTTGCGCGCCAGGGCAGCTTCGGCAGCCGAGAAGCCAAAGGTGGGCATGTGGCGGCGCAAATAAGGCCGGATGGCGTCCAGATACCAGTCGGACAGGCCGTTTTCGGATTGGGGGAGGAGCAGGTAGTGCTCGATGGGGTGATCGGAGTTTGATTTCGCGGCGGGGGTGGGGGCCGAATCGGCTTGGGCGCGAACCACCTGCCACTCACGGAAGGCTTGTGCCACGGGGCGGGGTTGTCCTTCTGTATCAAACCAGGCGCCGGCGCTGTGAGGGTCGTTATCGGGTGCGGAGAGCAGCCAAAAGGCAGCCATTTGGACGGCGGAAGGCAGCGGGTCGAGTAGGTTTTCGGCGTTTTGCGGATCGACTACTTCTTCATCAAGCAGCAGTCGGGCTATGGCCAGCGAGCTTTCCGCTTGCCCAGCGGGATCGGCAGCCTGAAAGCCACCGGCCTGGAGCAAAAAGGTGGGCAGGGGACGCTGGAGGACAGCCTGCGAGATGACCTGGTACCAGTCGGCGATGCGAAAGCCGCGCTGATCCTGGCTGCCTTCAGGCGTGTGATAGGGCCGGGTGGCGGGCCAGCGCTCGGGGCCGCCGGCGCCCCAATCCAGACCGCGACCATTGTTCCAGGCGTAAGCAGCCAGGCCCAACTGCTCGAGGAGGTGCTCTTGTTTGCGGCGCTGGAGGGTTTTGAGGGTGGAGCGCAGGAAAGCAGTATCCCAATAATGCCCGCCGGGCTCGAGAGGCGGCAGGACGGGCTGCAGCCCGGCTGAGAGCGCCATTTGGGCAAAGATCAGATAGCGGTCGAGGAAACGCTCGACCAGGTCTTGCTGAGCCCAGGCAGAAGAGGGCCAGGCGCTGCGGCTGTTGGGCTGGTCAAACAGGATGACCCGGCGCACGCCCCAGCGAGCGTAGGCGTCGAAGATGGGGCGCAGGCCGGCAGGCTCGGGGAGCGGGTCGAGGGGCAGGCGCAGGTGGAGGAGCGGTTGGATTTTGGCTTTTGTTAGCGCATTGAGGAAAACTTCGGGGATGGCACACTCGGCGGTGGCCTGGAGGACCAGCCATCCCGCGCCGATTTCTTGCAGGCGGGGCAGCCAGAATTGTATGTCAGCCTCACGATAGTGCTGGGTGTCGGGAAAATAATGCAGGCCAATTCGATTTTGTGAAGCTGTCATAGTCATCAAGGCTCCTTTCATGAGGAGAAGGGAGCAAGAGTCATGCCAGATGAAGGAGAAGATAATTCGAATTTGAGAGGTCCTTCGGGAACTGCCACGCCGATACCCAATGACCTATTTGAGTGTGCACGCAAAAGATGTCAGATGCCCAAGGGAAGAGCGGAACGGGCCTGACATAAAGACTGCCAGGTTCCACTGAGCCAGGAG
>JAFGLU010000121.1 GCA_016927865.1 Anaerolineaceae bacterium | reverse complement strand
GTCAGCGTGGTCTTCCCGTGGTCGATGTGTCCCATCGTCCCTACGTTCAGATGCGGTTTGCTTCGGTCATACTTCTGCTTCGCCATGATCTTCTCCTTGATAATTAATACCAAGACCTTCGTGCTCTAAACGGCTCAAAGAGCCCCCAATGGGATTCGAACCCATGACCTTGCCCTTACCAAGGGCACGCTCTACCAACTGAGCTATGAGGGCTTGCCGTTATGCCACCCTCGCGGGTGATTCTATTGTTGGTCTTGCGACCAGTGGGCAGTGTAGGATTTGAACCTACGAAGGGGATGCCCCAACTGATTTACAGTCAGTCGCCTTTGGCCACTTGGCTAACTACCCATAAAAAAACCTGCGAACCGTTACCAGCTCGAGAGCAAAGTGGCTTTGCTTCCACTTTACTCGCCAACCTGTAACTGGAGCCGACGATGGGGATCGAACCCATAACCTACCACTTACAAGGCGGTTGCTCTACCATTGAGCTACGCCGGCGCAAACTAAGTTGTTAAGGCTCGTTACACAGCGGGTAGATTATACCAAAGGAATGAACTCCAGACAAGGTTTCGGCCTAAGTCATCTGAGGAGATCTTTCAGGCGAATCTACCCAACGGGTGAGGAGTTTATCATCCCTTGGGTGGTGCGTCAAGGAAAAAGGAGAAAGGAGAAAGGTATTCCTTGTAGGTGCACTTCATGAAGTGCACCTACAAAAGGTTCATGGATGCGATCAGGGCAGGTCGAAGGATGGAAAGCCAGAACCAGAACCCAGAGATGCCAGCAACGTTGCGGGGCTGCTAAGGTCTGAAATGTATAAATCCCCACTGGAGCCAGAACGGGTGATGAACACCACGCGCCCGTCGGGCAGCCAGGCCAGGCTGGTCACGTCCACAGCTCCGGGTAGAGCCGAAGGCGTTCCGGCGATGCTGCCAATGTTCACCGCGCCGGAAGTGTTATCGACGTAGGCGAAGTGCACCGAATCGGGCGCCCAGCTCAGGAACGAACGTACGGAAGGAATACTCAAGCCGCCCAGGTCGCCACTGGATTGAACCAGCATGAGATTGAAAGGGTCGCCAATTGTGGTCAGATAGGCTGCCTGGTTCAGGTCGGGGGAGAGCGTGATCCACATGAGCGGCGCGGTCTCAAAACTCCTTTGGGTGGTAGCGGAGCCATCCAGGTTGACCTGGTACAGAGTGGTGGGACCGTTCGAATCCAGCGAAGCCGAGGGTGGGATGGCAACCCCAAAGCGGCTGCTGTCGGGAGCCCAGAATGCTTCGGGATAGTAGGCGTATTCACTGTAGGTGAGTACGGGAGTAAAGCTGACCAACCCGTTCAGGCGGCCGCTGCCATCAGCGTTGGCCAGGTCAACGCGGTCGGTGCGCGAGATGGCCATGCGGGCGCCATCGGGGGAAAAGCTGTAGATGCCGCCTTCGCCGTGGGCGAAGATGGGTGTTTGGACGCCGCTGTCGGCGTCGATAAAGGTCAGGTCTTCGTTGCGCAGGAGGCCGGGGCCTTCAAAGAGTGGGTAGGTGCTGATGGCCAGTTTATGCGTGCCGGGAACCCAAGCCAGAGAATCGATAGCGGCTGAGACAGCGCCGTCGATCCTGCCCAGGCTAAATATTTCGCTCGCGGTCAGCAGGCGGCGTTCGCTTCCGCCAGCCGTGGGCACAACCCACAAGGTGTAGTTCAAATAGTCGCTGCTGCGGGTGAAGGCGGCCAGCGTGCCGTCGGGGGAGAGGGCGATGGACTCGACATCGCCGGAGGTGGTGAGTTGTATGGGTGCAGATCCTTCTTTCCATGCCCACAGGTTGCGCGGGGCGTCTTTATAGATCAAATCTACGCCGGACGGGGCGTCAGGAAGGGGCTTGGCGATGGCCGTCTCGGTGGGAGTGGGCGATGGAGGGACAACTTCGGCGGCGGGAGGGGCCTCGGTGGGGGCCAGGGCGGTGTTGAGCGCCGCAAGGGTCTCCACGGCAGCGGTGAGGGCGGGGTTAGGCACGGGGGTGGAAGAGCCGCCCGGCAGCACACAGGCCAGGGCAGCCGAGGCAAGGACGGAGAATACGAGGATCAGGCGGATGGTTAAGCGACGCATGGAAGGCCTCCAGATTAAATTGTTGGTATAGTATATCTGATTTGGCAATGAATTGCTAACCGCCGAAGCCCGAATTTGAGGTGTGTGGGCTGCGAAGCACCCCACACACCTCAAATTCGAGAATCTAGTTACCCGGCTAGAATGACGGGCGAGGCTGCGAATACCATAGTATAATCAGGGCTGAACTTTGGAGGATGCATGGAAATTACTTGGTATGGACATTCTTGTTTCCGGATGATGGAACGCGGTATGGCCGCGGTGGTGACCGACCCGTTCGATCACCGTGTTACCGGATACGAAGCATTGAAACTCCGCGCCGATATCGTGACGATTAGCCACGATACTCCGTCGCACAATTTTAGCGAAGCCGTTAAGGGCACTTCGCATGTCATCACCGGTCCGGGGGAGTTTGAGATTGGCGGGGTTTTCATTACCGCAATTCAAACCAATCACCGCTCGGGCAAAGAAGGCGAACTGCGCAACACCCTGTATGTGTTCGATTTCAATGGTGTCAATGTGGCGCACCTGGGCGACATGACCCACGTCCCATCGCAGTCTGAGGTGGAGGCGCTGGGCAACGTGCATGTGGCCCTGGTTCCGGTGGGAGATGGCCCCAGCTTAAACGCGGCCAAGGCGGCGGAAGTGATTAGCCTGATCGAGCCTAACATTGTCATCCCGATGCATTATGCGACCAAGGACAGCCTGCCGCAGTTGGATCCGTTGAACAAGTTTCTCAAAGAAATGGGCCTTTCTGACCTGGAAGTGCAGCCTATGCTCAAACTGACCGGAAATTCTGCGCTGCCTGAGGAGACTCGGGTGGTGGTGCTCGATTACCAGCGGGGATAAAGGAGTGTCCATGAGCTGCAAACTCATCATGACCTGGGACATTCGTCCAGAACGAGACCAAGAGTACTTCGAGTTTGTGGTGCGTGAGTTTATTCCTGGCGTGAAGCGCCTGGGTTTTGAGCTAACCGATGCGTGGGCGACAATCTATGGACGGCGCCCGCAGGTGATGGTTGGCGCCAGCCTGCCCACCCTGGGGCGGGTTACCCGCGTTTTGCAGTCTGATGATTGGCAGCGGCTGTACGATCAATTGATGGATTTTGTGCAGAATTACGATCAAAAAGTCGTCGAAACCCGCGGCGGATTTCAGTTCTAGCGGGATCGAATGCTGACAGAGGTGTCGCGGCGGCTGCTGGATTGGTACGCCAGGGCTGCGCGCAGCCTTCCCTGGCGCGGTGAGACAGACGCCTATGCCGTGTGGGTCTCGGAGATCATGCTCCAGCAGACCCGCGTGGAGACAGTGATCCCCTATTATGACCGCTGGCTAAAGCGCTTTCCAACCGTGGCTGCGCTGGCGGAAGCCGACGAGCAGGATGTGCTGCGCCTGTGGGAAGGTCTGGGTTATTACAGCCGGGCGCGCAATCTGCACCGTGCGGCGCGAGTGGTGATGGCTGAGTACGGAGGCGAGTTGCCCTCCGAACGGGCTGCGCTGGAGCGACTACCTGGGATTGGGCGTTATACCGCTGGGGCGATCGCCTCGATGGCTTTTGGGCTGGATGAGGCGGCGTTGGATGGCAACATCCGGCGGGTGCTGGCGCGGGTGGAGAATGTGAGTCTGCCGGCCCGCTCGCCAGAAGGAGAGCGGAGGTTGTGGGAATTAGCCCAGGCCCATTTGCCACCGGGCCGGGCGGGTGATTATAACCAGGCCTTGATGGACCTGGGTGCGACCATTTGCACGCCGGCGAAGCCGGCCTGTTTGATCTGCCCGCTGGCAGAGGTGTGCAAGTCACGCGAACTGGCTTTGCAGGAGCTGCGCCCGGTGATGGAAGAGAAGAAGGCCGTGCCGCACGTTACCGTCACGGCGGCGGTGATCTGGCGAGCAGGGCGGGTGCTGCTGGCCATGCGCCCGGCAGATGGGCTGCTGGGGGGCATGTGGGAGTTTCCCGGCGGGAAGGTGGAGCCGGGCGAAAAGCTGCCCGATTGCCTGAGCAGAGAGATCCGCGAAGAGCTGGATGCGGAGATTAGCGTGGGGGAAGAGTTGGGGGTGTTCCGCCACGCGTACACGCATTTCAAGGTGACCTTACATGCTTTCCATTGCGAACTGGCAGACGGCAGCGAGCCGCGCGCGGTGGAGGCGCAAGAGGTGCGTTGGGTGACGGTGGGGGAGTTGAAGGATTACCCGATGGGCAAGATCGACCGGCAAATATCCAAGGTGTTGGCGAACCGGTAGGGGCTTGTAGGGGCGGCAGCGATGGGATAAGGCAAGCGAATCGACCAGAGTCGCGCTGCGCCTGTTGGATGAGGATTCACCGCGGAGGCGCAGAGGGCGCAGAGGGTCGCAGAGAAGAAAGAATTTTTCCGCGAAAGAGTGCTGATTTTTGGTTATGACACGGTATCGGACGCGGGTAAGAAACCCGCGCTACAAAGAGGCGCTCGATATTTAACGCAACGGGCCGCCATTTGTACTATGATAAGAATGCATGGAAAACGAAGCGCTTTATTCCCGGGAACGTGAAGAAATGGTCCGCGAGCAGATTGAGCGGCGGCATGTGCGTGATGCGCGGGTGCTGACGGCCATGCGGGCTGTGCCGAGACACTTGTTTGTGACGCAGGAATACCAGGGGCAGGCCTACGATGACTGCCCGCTGCCCATTGCGCAAAGCCAGACGATTTCGCAGCCGTATATGGTGGCGGTGATGAGCAGCCTGCTGGAATTGCAAGGCACAGAGCGGGTGTTGGAAATCGGCACGGGGTCGGGTTACCAGGCGGCGGTACTGGCGCGATTGGCGGCGGAGGTGCATACGGTGGAGCGGCATCCCCAACTGGCAACCGCCGCGCGGCAGGTGCTAAACAGCCTTAGCGTGCGCAACGTGGTGGTTCATTGCGGAGACGGTTCGCTGGGCTGGCCTTCTTATGCGCCATACCAGGGCATCATGGTCACGGCTGCGACTCCGGGGCTGGCCCAGGCGCTGCTGGAGCAGCTAGCCGATGGCGGCTTCCTGGTGGCGCCGGTGGGCGGGCACGGCAGCCAGGATTTGCAGCGCTGGCAACGAGTGGGCGCGCGCTTTGAGATGGAATCAATCTTCCCCGTGGCGTTTGTACCGCTGCGCGGGGAAGGTGGCTGGAAAGAGGGGGAATGGTGAGGAGACGCTTAACGCTGTTCGCACATCGCTTTTCGCTCTAAAGCGGACAGCGGAGCGCGGACGGCGTTAAAACGTTCTACTGACGGTCACAAAGATCAACGGGCGGCGGCGGGTTTCGCTGTAAATGTGCTCGCGCACGGCTTCTTCTACGTCACGCTTGATGTTGCCGTTGGCCTTTGAGGCGGCCTGGATGGCCTGTTGGCGGGTGTTTTCAAATAACTGCTCGGCTTCGCGCGGAAGCATGAAGCCGTGAGTGGCGATTTGAGGATCGTACACCACCTGGCCAAGGTCGCGGCTGAGGGTCATGTTGACCATGATCATACCGTCGCGAGAAAGGGCTTCCCGCTCGCGCATCACGTCTGGATCCAGATCGCCTACACCGGAGCCGTCCACAAAGATGTAAGTGGACGGGACGCGTTCATCCGAAAGGCTCATCTGCCCGTCGGTAAACTCCACGATTTGCCCGTTTTCGATAATCTGGATGTTTTGAGGCTCCAGGCCGATGGTGCGGGCCAGGCGGGCGTGCTGGTGAAGCTGGCGCAGCTCGCCATGGATGGGGATGAAGTACTTAGGGCGGGTGAGGTGCAGGAGGAGTTTCATCTCTTCCTGGCTGGCATGACCCGAAACGTGCACCGGGGCGATGGCTTCGTAGACCACGTCGGCGCCGCGCTGGATGAGGCGATTAATGACGCGATAGACGGCTTCCTCATTGCCGGGAATGGGGTGCGAGGAGAGCACCACTGTGTCGCCGAACTTGAGGTCGAACAGGCGGTTAGACCCCACTGAGAGGCGCCCCATGATGGAGGTCGGCTCGCCCTGCGAGCCGGTGCACATGATGGCGACTTCTTCATCGGGCAGGTGCAAGGCTTGATCGATGGGGATGACCAGGTTCTCGGGAATATCCAGATAGCCCAGCTTGCGAGCCATCTTCATATTATCGATCATACTGGGGCCGACGAAGGCCAGCTTGCGGCCGTGGCGGGCTGAGGCGTTGGCAATCTGCTGCATGCGCGAGACGAGCGAGGCGAAGCTGGCGATGATAATGCGGCCTTTGGCCTGCTGAAAAACCGTCTCGAGGGCGGCGTCGACAACCTTTTCGGAAGGGGTCCAGCCGGCACGCTCGGCGTTGGTCGAGTCGGACAGCAGGGCCAATACGCCGCGCTGCGAGAACTCGGCTAGTTTGGCATAATCGGAGGGCCAGCCGTCCACGGGTGTGTGGTCAAACTTGTAGTCACCAGAGTGGACGATTAGACCGGCGGGGGTTTCGATGCCCAGGCCGACGCCGTCGGGGATGGAGTGGCAGACGTGGAAGAATTCGACCTTGAAGGGGCCGATCTGCACGGTTTCTCCGGCCTGAACGGTGTTCAGGACGGCCTTGCTGCCCAGCCCGTTGCGCCCCAGTTTGACTTCGAGCAAGCCGCGGGTGAGGGGCGTAGCATAGATGGGCACGTTGACAATGTTGAGCAGGTGGTGGATGGCGCCGATGTGGTCTTCGTGACCGTGGGTAATGACGATGCCGCGGACCTGCTCTTTGTGTTGTTCCAGGTAGGTCATATCGGGGATGATGTAGTCGATGCCGAGCATGTCGTTTTCAGGGAACATTAATCCGCTGTCCACGACCAGAATGTCGTCGCCATATTCATACACCATCATGTTGCGGCCAACTTCTCCCAGGCCTCCCAGGGGAATGATGCGCAATGTTTCAGAACTCATTTAATAAACCTCGTACTTGAAAGAGGGTATTGCTCCCTCGGTATAAAAGAAAATCGCCCCGGTCTGGAATTTCCAGCCAGGGCGGAACAGTACAGCGTAAGAAGGTTGGTCACCCAATCGATTCAAACACCGGTTAACCCGGCTATTTCCTTATTCTGAGGCGATTTTAACATAGAGGTGGTGAAATGTCAAAATCGCAATAAATTTTGTGACTACTTTGACAATGTCACATTCTATCTTCGAGCATGTGGCCCCACCCCCGCCCCTCCCCGCTGGAAAAAACATGCAAAATTTTGGTTCAGGGGCGGGGAGGGGAGAAGATTTCGCAAAAGAGAGGGGCTTTCAGCCCCTCTCTTTTGCGAAATTCTTTCCCTTCCCCGGTAAAACGCTTGACTTATTGATCATCTTGGCCGCCAGGTCGGGCAGCAGGCAGGGTGGGGGCAATACCGAAGCTCGGAAGTTATATTGTTTTTAATGTGACATTGTCAAACTACTCACCCAATGAGCAGTTACAGAATTATTGTAGGTCTCAGTGTTTTCTAAACCATAACGGGCATAGAACGCCCGTAGAGCTTCTCGCGGATTTGGATGACCTGCCGGCGGAGGCGGTCGTCGCGTTCGATCATGTCGGCGACCTTTTGACAGGCGTACATGACCGTGGTGTGGTCGCGGCCGCCCAGGGCTTCGCCAATTTGGGGCAGCGAGGCGTTGACTTCTTCGCGCATCAGGTACATGGCCACCTGGCGAGGCAGGGCGATGTCGTGCGTGCGGCTGCGACCGACCAGTTCGTCGGTGGAGATGCCGAAGATATAGGCCACGGCTTCCAGCACCTGGCTGGTTTCGAGCGAGCTGCGCTGCGGCAGCAAGTCGGCCAGGGCGGTTTGAATGAGCTGGTTGGTGATGGGCTGACCGGAGAGCTCGGCAAAGGCCATGATGCGGGTCAGGGCGCCTTCCAGCTCGCGGATGTTGGACTGTACCAGGCGGGCGATGGTCTCGATGAGGGGGCTGGGCACCTGGCGGTTGTTGCGCTCGGCTTTGGAGCGCAGAATGGCCATGCGAGTCTCGAGGTCGGGCGGCTGGATGTCGGCGGTAAGGCCCCACTCGAAGCGTGAGCGCAAGCGCTCTTCCAGGGTGATCATGGCCTTGGGAGGGCGGTCGGAGGACATGACGATTTGCTTGTCCTGACCGTGAAGGGTGTTGAAGGTGTGAAAGAATTCTTCCTGTGTCGATTCCTTGCCGGCGATGAACTGGATGTCGTCGATCAGGAGTACATCGATGCGCCGGTAGCGTTCGCGGAAGGCAGTGGTGTTGTGCGTGCGGATCGAGTTGATCAGGTCGTTGGTGAATTCTTCCGACGAGACGTACATCACGGTGAGGTTGCGCTTGTGGGCGGCGTTGCCGATGGCATGAAGGAGATGGGTTTTGCCTAGCCCCACGCCTCCATAGAGGAAGAGAGGGTTGTAGGCACGGGCGGGGTTTTCAGCAACGGCCATACAGGCGGCATGTGCCAGGCGGTTGCTGGCCCCGACCACGAAGTTTTCAAAGGTGTAGCGCGGGTTGATGGTGGCGTTGCCGCGGGGGGCGGGTTCGTTGGGGAGGGTTTCGGCAGCAGGTTCGGCGGGCAGAGTCTCTTCTTCAAAGTGCCAGACAACAAATTCGACGGATTGGGTAGCGCCCATCAGCCCGGTGAGCATGCGCGCCACCGTGCTGCTCAAACGACTGTCGAGCCAGTCGCGAGCGTAGGCGTTCTGCGCACCGATGCGGAAGGTATTGTTCTCGTACGATACGAACTCAGCATTACGTACCCAGGTGTCAAAAGCTGCTTTTGACATTTCCATCTGGAGCTGGCCCAGAGTTGCCTGCCATGCCTGTTGTGGATTCATGCCCTATCCCTCCAGGTTGAATTTGCTGTGTTGGGGCAAACAGGGATACAAACCCGCTGCAATGGTTTTGCAGCGGGAAAAGTCGACCCGTTATTCGTTTCTGCCTGTTATCAAATTGATTGTGGGCGAGAAGGATTTGCCATCACTTCAGCGTAAGGGTATTCTAACAAAAAGCCGCCCGAGAAACAAGGCGAATAGCCTACGCCCGCCTAAAAATTTTTGAATTTTTAAGGTTGGTTATGTTAAAGAATCAGCAAAACAATTGTTAATCTGCGGCATGAAAATTGCTACTGGCAAATTCTACTAGTGAGGTTTGCCGCTCCCCGACACCACCATATATGGTGGTAATTATTAAATTTTGGTCAAATGTTCCATAAATGCGGGGGCTAATCCAAAAGAAAAGAATCTCCTTCGCGCGGCGTTTTCGTAGAGTCATGTCTCAATTTTTGAAAGAGAGCGGAATCTCACTTAACATTCGCTGAACAGCCCGCCGGCCGATCTCGACGGCGAAGTTGGTGCCGCGGTCCCAAGGGTATACCTGGCTCATCGAGGCGAAGTATAAACCGGGGATGGGCGTGCGCAGATCGGGGATGTTGCGGGAGTGATTGACCAGGGGAATGGGCTGGGCGTATTGGGTTTTCCACAACCAGGTCTTGCGCACCCAATCGGGGGAAAATTCGGGGTTGATGCGGGCCAGGGCTGGCATGAAGCGTTGGAGCAATTCATCCTGGCTGAGGCTGAAGTATTCGTTCCCCTGGTCGAGATAGTCGCCGCAGTAGATGATGTGATCGCCACCGAAGTATTCAGGCTTGAGGTAGTTGGTGTGTTCGACCAGCGCCAGGAAGGGGAACCCGGCGGCTTTGGGAATGTTGTACCAATAGTAACCCTCGCGGGAAAGCTGCTGCTTGAGGGCCAGCACCATGACCACTGCGCCCATATTCTTGAGCGAAAGCAGCCCGTTGAGGTAATCGGGGGGCAGAGTGGGGGTCAGGCGGGCCATGAGGCCGGGCGAAGTGGTGGACAGGCAGGCAGTGAATTCCTGCGCGCCGTCGGGCAGGTCGATGCGCAAGCCGCTTTCTGGGAGGGGTTCAATATGCTGGATGGGGGTAGAAAGGCGGATCTCCACGCCGTCCTGGCGCAGCCGCTCGGCGAACAGGTCGCAGAAGGCCTGGAAGCCGCCCTGGAAGGTGCCCAGGCGGGTGGTGCGGGTCTTCAGGCGCGCCCACATCCAGGCCATGTTGACGTCCTGGTAGTGCGGGCCAAATTTGCCCACCAGCATGGGCTCGAAGAAGGAAGCGTAAAGGTTCTTGCCGTAATACTTGCGGATCCATTCATCGGCGCGGAATCGTTCCAGAGATTGCCAGGAAGAGAGGTAACGCAGGTAGACGGTGACCAGGCCGAAACGGACCATATCGGGGAAGGTGAAGCCGGGGAAGGTGAGGGCGGCCAGGGGGCTGTCGAGGGGGTGGAAGCCGCCCTTGGCGTACACCACGGTTTTGGGCAAGGGGAAGAGAACCTTGTCGCTCCAACCCAGTTCATTGATCAAGCCGAGCATTTGGTTGTCGGATTGAAACCAATGGTGGTAAAAACGCTCCACAGACCAATCCCAGTGGGGTTCTTTGAACCCCGAGGCAAGGCCGCCCACCTGGTCGGCGGCTTCGAAGATGGTGACCTGGAACCCGGCGCGCCGCAGATCATAGGCGGCGGCCATTCCACCGATTCCGGCTCCAATGACGGCGACATGAGGGGTGTTGGTCATGATTGATCCTTTCGAGGGGCTGGCGAAGTTCAAGGGGTGGCTGCTGATTCGGCTTTTATATCCTTGCCCCAGCGCAGCGGCTGGCGGAGGTAATAGTAGGCGCCCAGGAGAGTGATGGGGAACCACAGCGCTGCGTGCAAAACAAGCGTATATCCGGCGGCGATTTCACCGGGCACGCCGTAAGCCTGCAGCACGGCGATGCCGGGGGCGTCAAAGGTGCCCACATAACCGGGCGCGGAAGGCAGGGTGGTCATGAGGTTGACGATGCCGTTCATCAGCATGAGACCGAAGAAACCGACCGAGAAGTCAAAGGCGTGCATGACGAACCAGTACTTGGCGGTTTCGAGCAGCCAGATGATGACGGTGGTGACGAAGATCATCAGCACATCGGCGGGCGAGCGCAGGGACTCGAGACCGGTGAGGAAGCGCATGGCAATGTCGCGCGTTTTGACGCGGAAGCGTTCAGGGACGAGGCGCAGGAATACGTCCAGTAAGTGCTCAGTGGTCCGGGGGAACATGGCGGCGAGCAGGAACACCAACAGCGCGCCGACGAAAGCCACCGTGCCGATGATAGCCACGGTGCGGATATCGAGATTGGCGATGATGCCCGAGTCGTGGGTCAGGCGGGCCAGTTCGGTGAGGTTGACGAAGACAAACGCCAGCATAACCACGCCGTCGAAGATGCGCTCGACGATGACCGTGGCTAGCGAGGCCGAGACGGGCACGCCCTCGCGCTGTTTGAGGATGACGGCGCGCAGCACCTCGCCGGCGCGGGCCGGATAGATGTTATTGCCCATGTAGCCGATGCAGACGATGGGGAACATGGTGCGCACGGGGATCTTTTTGAGCGGGCGCAGCATGTAGTGCCAGCGCCAGGAGCGCACCCACACGCCAATAAAGTAAACCGCCACGCCAGGGATGAGCCACAGGTATTTGGCGGTCTTCATCGTCTCCCATACCTCACCTAGTTCGAGGTTGCGCAGCGAGATGTAAAGGAAGAAGGCGCTGATGAGCAGGCCGACCCAGAACTGCCAGCGTTTGAGCATGGTGTTTAGAACCGGATGAGCGAGATGAGCATGGTTAGAATAATGATGCCAGAGAGGGATACCCAGATGATCTGATTGCGGCGCAAAGCGCGCTGCTCGGTGGACATGCCTTTCTTTGTCTGTTTGGGCTGAGCCATTCACTTACTCCTATCAGGCAATTACTTTTAGCCGCAAAGCGGCTATTGAAAGCTATTTTAACCCAAATCAGCGCTTTCGGCGAACCGGCTGTGGTGCCAGCAGCAGTAGTGGCAGTTCATGAACTGCCACTACTGCTGCTGGCACTACGATCCTCGTCAAGCAGATTAATCCATGTACTCCCAGTAGCATGGGAACGATTCGCCGTTGAGCGAGACGCTTTCGCCCTCAATATACTCGGACAGGTCTATGCGCCCCAGGGCGGCGCGGGCGGTGGCCTCGGGGATGCGGAAGGAGCGCCAATCGGGGTCGTCATCCAGTTTCAGGCTGTGGCAGGCCAGCACCGCGCCAAGCTGGTTGCGGGTTTCCGCGTCGTAACGCGAGTCGCCATAAGCGGCAGCAATGACCGGCACAGCATCGGCGGAGAGGTCTGTCAGGTGGCGGGCGTCCAGGTCGGCTTCGCCACGCAAATTTTCAGACTCCACCACCTGCCCGGCGCGGACGCGGTCGAGGTTGAGGCGGGCGATGAGGCTGTCTACGTTGATGAGGGTGAAGGTGAAGCTGAAGCCGAACACGCACATCACCAGAGCCAGGCCGAAGTGGCCGGGGCGGCGCAGAGCCTCGAGGATGATGGTGACCAGCAAGAGCAGCGCCAGCCAGGGGATGAAGATATGTGTATAGGTGCGCAGGCGAGTGAAGCCGTAAGCCTGTTCATAGAGCAGCAGGCGCTGCAGGGCCGAGACGAGGATGACCAGCACCAGGGCGATGAGCAGGATGGAAAGCCCGCTGAAGGTCGTTTGCTGGCGGGATTCAGTGCGGCGGGTGATGGTGCTGAGGAGCAGGTACAGGCTCAGGCTGAGAATAGCCACTGCTACCAGCTCAAAGAATCCGCGGCGAGCATAGTCGGAGTAGGTGAAACCCGCGGCGGTGATGTTGGCTTGCCCGCCAAACAGGTATTGGAGCTGGATGGCCAGGAAGAAGACAAACAGGGCCACCACGCTGCCAAGGATGATAAAGGTCTCGGTGGAACCAAGGAAGCGCGCCTTCCAGGGTTCGTGAGGGTTGGGTGCTTCGGTGGAGCCTTTGGGTGAGAGGGCTTGCGCCAGCAGCCCGGCGAAGGCGTAGGTGAGAACCAGGATATAACCGAGGCGGAAGAGATATTCGGCGAGGTTGTCCAGTTTGAAAACGTCCAGCAAGCCCTCCAGCCGCTCGGCGAAGACTAGATCGGCGGAGGCCAGCAAAGCCGCCAGCACCGCGACCACCGGCAGGGCCAATAGCAAGCCGCGAATTATGGGGAAAAAATGCCGGCGGGTGCCGCCCTTGCTCGTGGAGGCCACAGCGCCGGATTCAGTCGAGGCAGCCCGCCGGGTGAGTAGTTCGCCACCGCGCACGACACCCGAGGCAACCATCGTCAGCATGGCGATGATGATGTCGCCCAGGCGGAAGCGCAGCCAATGCCCGGTGGTGAGGGTCATGGCCAGCATACCGCTGCCGATTAAAGAGATGAACCCGCCCAGGAAGCAGGTGAACGGCTCGCTGCGCAGGAGCAGGGTGGCTGCCAGGGCCAGGTTGACTGCCGCCAGCACATAGGAGGATGCCGGCGGACGGCGGCCTTCGCTGAGAGCCAGGGCAAACATGCCCACCGTGCCCAGGGTGATCCAGATAAGGTAAGATACCCCAGCGGGGGTGTTCCAGAAGAGCAAATCGACGGCCCAGGCGATGATGAGGGCAACCAGCCACAGGCGTTGGGGAGAGCGAATTTCGGTCATGAGGCGATCCTTCAAGTGGTTGTAGAATGTCAGGCAGGCGGAAAGTATCCTCCTGCTGCGTTTGATTGTATTGGTAACTGCTCAGAGGGTGGTGAAAGTTCCCGAATTTGAGGTGTGTGGGGTGCGAAGCACCCCACACACCTCAAATTCGGGCCTCTTCCACCTCTGGCTGAGTAGTTACTTGTATTGTAAGCATTTTGCAAAGGAATGTCATGCACATGAGTGCGGGGCTGAAAGCACTCGCATTTATAATGGAGCATGACAATTCGTCTGTCGACCCCCCGAATAATAGTCCCTTCAATCGACCCAGGGAGAAAAAACGATGAAATGGTTTCAGTTTAAAACGACCCAGGCCAGGATCGCCGTTTTGACCGGCGCGCTGGCCCTTCTGGCGGTGGTCACCGCGGTGGTAAGCGTGATTAACGCGGCTGCCATGCAGGAAGAGCTTGCCTACCTGAAAGACCTGACGGTTTCGCTGGAGCAGCATGCTGATGCGCGAGCAGCAGTACTAAAAAATCAACTTGCCATGAAGAACATGCTGCTTAGCGATGACAGCGGGGTGAAAGATTTCGGCGACGAATTTCGCTACCAGGAAGATATTTCTGAATATGCCTATTCCCAGTGGTTGGCTTGGCCAGACGAAGAACTGGTGGGTCTGAACAGCAGCCTGGAGGTCTGGGAAGCTGCCCGAGACCAATTCATTGATAAGGCCTGGAACGGTGATTTGGGATCGGAAACTGCCGCTTTACTGATCGATGAAGTGGACCCTGCCGCAGCGCGGTTGGAAAACGAAGTGCAGAACCTGAATGCGTGGGATGTTCAATTTTTGAGGGACCATATGGCGACCCTGGAAGACCGCACTCAAACCAACGCCATCACCGGCATGGTGGTGCTGGTTCTGGCGGCGGCGCTGGTGGTGTGGGGAGTGTACGTGACCTTGAACATCTCTGAGCCGCTGGACGGGTTGACCTCGGCGGTGGTGGCCTTTGAGAACAACACCTACCGGCCGGAAATGCTCCGGCGACACCAGGCGCGGCCCGATGATTTGGGCAGCCTGGCGCGAGCGGTGGGGGGTATGGCGGAGTCGATCAGCGCGTCAAATCGCACGAAGGAGCAGTTCCTTACGGCGGCCAAACGCTTCATCCCGGTGCAGTACCTGGAGTTCCTGGAGAAACCGAGCATCACCGATGTGCAATTGGGCGACCATGTGAGCGCGGAGATGGCAGTTATGTTTTCGGATATTCGCGGCTTCACCAGCATGTCAGAAGGCATGACGGCCAAACAAAACTTCGACTTTGTCAACGAATATCTGGAGTTGGTCAGCCCGTTGATCCAGAAGCATGAAGGCTTTATCGTTAAGTTTTTGGGCGATGGCATGATGGCCATTTTCCCTTACGGGGTGGATGACGCCGTGAAGGCGGGCATTGAGAAGGAAATGGCGGTGCAGCAGTTTAACGAGCGGATCAAGGCGCACGGGCTGGGGCCGATTTCGGTGGGGATTGGTATTCACACCGGGCCGATGATGGTGGGAATGATCGGCGAGAGCCTGCGCATGCAAGGCGATGCCTTCTCGGACAACGTGAACCTGACCTCGCGCATTGAGGGGTTGAATAAATTCTACGGCACGTCCATGATCATCTCGCAGGACACGCTGGACCAATTGCCCCAGCCGGTGAACTATCGCTTGCGTTACCTGGGTAAGGCCGTGGTGAAAGGACGGGTGGACCCGCTGGGTTTGTACGAGATACTGGATGGGTTGAGCAGAGAGGTGATTGCCCGGCGGGAAGAAACCCGCGCCGACTTTGAGCAAGGCGTGGCGTTGTTTGCGCAGGGCAAGCTCCGCGAGGCAGGGCTGGCCTTTGACCGTGTTCTGGCCCAAGACCCCAGTGATAAGACCGCCAGGGTGTACCTGGAGCAGTGCGCTGACCGGGTGGATCGCCCGCTGCCGTCCGACTGGAATGGCGCAATTGTCATGGAAAGCAAATAAGCGGAGGCGCACGATGAAGAAACTTTTTGCACCAATCAAAGCGCTGGGCACCCTGGGATGGCTGGGGGTGATCATCCTGCTGATGGCGGGGGTGATCGAATTTGCTTCTTTCAGCCAGGGCTCCGTGCCTTTTGACACAGAGATGGAAAAGGTATATGCCTTGACCGAGTTGGAGGGCAACATTTCTCAACGGTTGGGCGCTATGCAAACCAGCGAGTCTTTCTATGTGTACTCAAGAGAGTATGAACTGGATGCTCAATCGCACCTGGACGATGCGCTGGCCGAAGATGCAGCCATCGGCGAGGCGTTGGCCGAGATGGAAGACTACGGCTATTTCGAGCCGGTCGAGTACGAGGACGAGGTGTATTCGCCGGATTCGTTGATTGCCGAATTCAACGAACTGCGCAGCACGCACCGGGCCACTTTTGACCAGATCGTTGCCGCGTACGATGCGGGCGACCTGGAAAGTGCCTGGGTTTTGGAAGAAGAAGCGGCTGACCAGAATGATGAGTTGAACGCCAAGCTCAAAGAGCTGATTGACTGGGTGGAGGAACACCGCGTATATGCCGCCATGGACTTTCCAAGTGACGCCAATATTGGCGTGCAGTGGGCCGCGCTTGGCTTTGCAGTTGTGATTGTGCTGGCTTTGTTGGGATACCAGCGCATTTCAGCCACCACCCGCCCATTGAGCGATCTGGCCAATGCCACCACGGCCATTGGCGGCGATCAGTACCGCCCGGAACTATTGGGCGGGCTGTTGAAGAAAGGCGGCCCGGCGGGCAATCTGGCGCGGGCGTTGAATGAGCTGGCGGCGGGAGTGCAGGCGCGGGACGCGGGCTTGAAAAATGAAATTGAGTCGCTGCGCGCGCAGTTGTACGAATCACGGCGGAGGCGGTTAAAGCTGTTCCGGGATGAGCGGCAAGGAGGCAAGCAATGAAAACGCGCGGAAGTTTGCAGTCCAAATTGTTTGGGACGTTCACGATTTTATTCGCCTTCAGCGTGGTGGTGCTGGCCTTTTTCCTGTATAATGCCGTGCGCATGGTGGGCTTGCACAACCAGGCCCAGGCCGCCTTTGAACTGAACCGGCAGGTCTACCGTTTGGTAGGCGTGACTCAGCAGTTCGAGCAGGCTTTGAACTATTACGAGGCCAACGGCTCGGATGCAAACCTGCAGCGGGCCACGGGGTATGCTTCGCGGATGGAAGATATGGTTGAAAACTTGCGCCCGCAAATGATCGAGGAAGAGATCTCCGCACTCGATGCGTACGAACAAGGGCGTTTCGCGCTGGTTCCGTTGGTCGGGCAGATTGAGCAAGCCGTTCTGGCCGAAGATTGGGAGCGGGTGGTAGCCCTGGATGATGAAGTCTATCAGCATATTCCTGGCATGTACGAGAGCCTGGATGCTGTCACGCAGAGTTCAACCGATTATCTGGACGATGCCAATGCGCAGGTGGACACGCTGAATGGGGTGGCCTGGATTGGCAGCATTGTGGCCCCGCTGATCTTCCTGGCGCTGGCGGTGGCGGTGGCGTGGATGATTTACAATCAGATCAATCGCCCGTTGGAAACGCTTACCGAGGCTGCCGGAGGTTTGCTTGCTGGAAAAGTGGAAGAACAGGCGCTGAAGAAATTGGTCGGGCGCGATGATGAAATCGGCTACATGGCCGGAGAATTTGCCGGGATGGCCAATGCTGTGGAACAGCGCACCACGCTGCTCCGTCAAGAGGCAGAGGAAATTCGGGTTAAGATTCGTTGAGCAACCCGTAAGTAAGGAGTAAGATGGATGAATTTGAGGTTGAGTTAACAATTCTGGTGTATGGCGGGGCCGCGATGGGCCGCATGGAAGACGGGCGGGCCGTGTTTGTGCCTTTTGCGCTGCCCGGCGAGCGTGTTTTGGCCAGGGTGGTGGAGGAAAAACGCGGTTTTGTGCGCGCCGAGCTGGTGCAGGTGCTGCGCGGGGCAGCGAATCGCATTCAGCCGCGTTGCAAGCATTTTGGCGCCTGCGGCGGCTGCCATTACCAGCACATGGATTACAGCGATCAGTTGGCGACAAAGGAAGCTGTGGTACGCGACCAAATTGAGCGCATTGGCGGGGTGGCGAACCCCGCGGTGCAAGCAATTGTGCCCTCGCCGCAAGCCTGGAATTACCGCAACTCAGTGCAGTTTCACCTCAGCCCGGCGGGCAAGCTGGGCTTTCAGCGGGGCGAGAGCAACGAGGTGGTTGAGATCAGCGAGTGCCACCTGCCCGAGGCAGCTTTAAACGAATTGTGGCCGCAGTTGGACCTGGAGCCCGTGCCGGGGCTGGAGCGCGTGGGGCTGCGTGCGGGCGCGGACGCGAACGCGGACCTGCTGATGGTGCTGGAAGGCAGCACCCTGGAAGCTCCGGAGTTGAGCGTGGAAGAACTGCCCGTTTCGGTGGTGCACCAGGGGCCGGGCGGCACGCTGGTGCTGGCTGGGGACGAGGCCATTGTCCAGGAGGTGAACGGACGAGCCTTTCGTGTCTCCGCGGGGTCGTTCTTCCAGGTCAACATCCCCCAGGCGGAGCAGATGGTCAAGCACGTGCTGAACCTGGTTCCTGAATGGACGGGGAAGACCGTGCTGGATCTGTATTGCGGGGTGGGGTTGTTCAGTGCTTTCCTGGCCGAGCGGGGAGCGTTGGTGACCGGCGTGGAAGCTTCTGAGGCGGCCTGCGAAGATTTCGCCGTGAACCTGGATGAATTTGAAGACGTGGCGCTGTATCAAGGTCCGGCGGGTGAGATTTTGCAAAGGCTGGACTTGCATCCTGACGTGGTGGTGGTGGACCCGCCCCGAGCCGGCCTGGAAAGGTCCGCTTTGGATGAGATCATTGCGATGCAGTCGCCGCTTCTGGTGTATGTTTCTTGCGATCCGGCTACCCTGGCGCGGGATATCAAGCGCTTGCTGGTAGGCGGATATGCGCTGGAGCAGATCACGCCCTTCGATTTATTCCCCCAGACTTATCACGTTGAGACGATCGTGTTGATGTCAAGAGAATAAGTACCTGTCCGAAAATTCGGAGACTGTTTTCATAGGAATTGGAGTTTTTATGAGATTAGATTTCTCGCAGGTATCCGCAGAAAGACTTGCGGAATTGTTCCCAATTCTCCTTGAAGAATTTAATCCGCAATGGACAGAGTATTATCTTCAAGAAAAAAAGTTTCTTGAAACCATTTTTGGCAAAAACCTGATCAGGATCAACCATATTGGCAGCACATCCGTGCCCGGTCTAACTGCTAAACCAACGGTTGACATTTTGCTTGAAGTCTCTGATGATATTGATTTGCAAAGCGTAACAGAAAGAATGAAAGACGAAGGCTACGTTGTCAATACACCCCAAGATGATATCATTATGTATCTTAAAGGTTACACCCCGCAGGGATTTCAAGGCCAGGCAGTGCATATTCATGTCCGCCATCTTGGCGATTGGGGAGAACTCTACTTTCGGGATTACTTAATTGCTCATCCCGATATTGCCAATGAATATGTAGTACTCAAACAAAAACTTAAAGGTCAGTTCACTTTCGATCGGGATGGTTATACCGGAGCAAAAGGACAGTACATAAATAAACACACCGAAGTGGCCAGAAGAGAATTTCCAAACAGATATACTCCGAAAGCTTGCTCTGCATGACGTTGAAAAAAGTAACTACTCAAAGGGTGGGTAAAGTCCCTGAATTTGAGGTGTGTGTGGGGTGCGAAGCACCCCACACACACCTCAAATTCGGGCCTCTTCCGCCTCTGGCTGAGTAGTTACGAAAAAAGTTCTTCGGGCGTTGACGCGGTCGGAACGGATAGAACGTCAACCGAGATGAGCAAAATCGAAAGTAAAAGGGAGGAGTAATTTCTGTGAACGATGAACTGACCCCGGCCCTGGAAGCTGCGCGCCGCGGGCAGATTGAGGCCTGGGTGCATGAATTCCTGCTGGGGGTTGGGCGGAATCTGCCGTTCTCCGAGGGGCTCAAGCGTCAGCCGAGATTTTGGTTGGGCCCGCTAGAGATTCCGCTGGATGCGCTGGAAATCTGCTGCGGGCCTGACCCGGACCTGGAATACGTGGTGGACGCGGACGGGTTCGAGCGGCACGTGACGAGCATGGCGGACAGTTTGGCAAAGGGTTGGAAGCCCGCTCCGCTGATTGCCAGCTACGACGCTGGAAAGCTGTCAATCCGGGATGGAAATCACCGCTACGCGGCGCTGCGCCGCAGCGGAGTTGAACGCTATTGGGTGGTCGTGTGGTTCAACAGCCCGGAAGAGCAGCGATCGTACATGAATTTAAAACAAGACAGGCAGCCCTAACAACTGCCTGTCTTGCGGTTTTTCGACCCACGCAAGAAATCAGCCCGAGCGGTGAGAGACCGCCGTGCTGATGGATGCGTGGGTGCGCTTGGAAGACTGGCGGCGTGCTTTCTTGCGGGTCAGGGCTTCGATCTTTGCCTGGCGGGCTTCGGCTTTGCGTTGGGCGATGATGGCCGTGGCGGGTTCGAGGGCGGCCAGCCTGGCTGATTCAGTGATGGAATTGACCGCGTAAAGGACCACCAGCGCCAGGCCCATGACCGCCAGCAGCACATCAAAGATGGTGAAGCTGCCGAAGGCCACGGTGAAGAGCGGCTTCGCGTAGAAGAAGGCCACCGTGTTGGCCAGAATGAGGAAGACCCGCAGTTCGGTGGGGCCGATTTTTCCGCTGGAGATGCGGAAGACGCCGTTGGTGATGGTTATAATATAAACCAGGATGGACACCATCAGGTAGGCGATCAAGGTCAGCGAGGCCACGGTGAAGTTGACAAAGGGGGAGAGGCCCATGCCGAGGACGATGAGCACCGAGCCGAAACAATCAACGAGGTGATCGAGCATGAAACCGTAACGGGGACGCTCGATGTGGCGGTAGCGGGCCAGGGTGCCGTCCAGGCTGTCGCCGAACCAGTTGATGATATAGCCCAGGCTGGCCAGCCAGATGAAATACCTGCTGAATCCGGTGAGGGCGTACGAAGTAAAGATCAAGATGGTGCCGAAGAGACCGATCAACGTGAGTGTGTCGGGGGTGACCCAGGCGGGCATGCGTTTGGCCAGCCATTGTAGGGCGGGTCGTTCCAGCGGGCCAAAGAAGATGTCGTTGATCCGTTTGCTTTGGGCTTGATTTGTCATTCTTCGTCTCCTTCCCATACGGGGTAAAACATAAGCCATTGATCGTGATACTGTCGGACGAGTCCTTCGGCAAAGCCCAGAACGGCTTCGGCATTGTGGATGATGTCGGCATGCAGATCGCCGCTGGAGTTCATTTGGATGGGGGCTGAAGCGTGCAACCGGTAGCTGCCATCGGGCTGGATGGTGCAGGCAATCACGATCACGGGGGTGCCGGTGTCCATGGCCAGGCGGATGTAGGCCACGGGCAGATTGGCGGGTTTGCCGAAGAAGCGGGGTTGGTATTTTTGAAGTCCCTGATTGGCCAGCGGGCGGTCCAGGCCGGTGAGGACGCTGCCGCCGGATTTGAGGCGCTGTTTTCCGAGTCGCAGCGACTCAAGATTCATGGGCGAAACCTCAAGGCCGAAGCGTGAACGCAGCCAGTTTTGCATTTTGTAGCCCTGGTTGGGGTTGGGGTAGGATAGCACCAGAAAGGGGTAGTGGCTGAGGGCCAGGGCGCGGCCCATCAGGTCGAAGTTGCCGAGATGAGCGCAAGCAAAGACGGTGGGAAGGTTTTGCTGGGTGCGCTGCATGCCGGCCAGCGCAGCGGGGGTGAAGGTGACCCGCGTGAGCAATTTTTGGGGCTGGTTGGCCAGGTGGTAGTAGTCGTAGATGCTGCGGAGATCATGCCGTAACACCGCTGCGACAGCTTGATCGAGCTCTGCGGGGCTCAGGCGGCCGGCGAAGATGCCCTGCTGGTTTTGACGGATGGTTTGGACGAGCCCGGAACGGGTGCGGGAGGCCAGGATTGCTGCGATGTGGTCTGCCAGCCAATGCCCGACCGCAGGCGGAGAGACACGCGCCAGGAACATGGCGGTGCCGACGCTGAAGGGGGTGTTGGCGAGTGTTTGCAGGTTCATGGTTTTGGCTTGGTCCAAGCGGCTGCGGTACAAAGAAAAAAGCCGGGGGGTCACATCCCCCGACTGTGTCTATATATTCTAACCCCAATGAGCGAGATTCGTAACGGGATATGTGGGTCGGAATGGTAGAGGATTGCCCCTCGGGCGCAGCGAGATACTGGGGAATTGGTCTGTTTTCGCCTCTTGCTGCGCCCCTACTCGTCGAGGATGCCCAGGTGGCGCATGTAACGCTGTGGATTTTGCAAGAAGGTGCGCGTGATGGCGACATGTTCAATCTCATCGTAAGCGATGGAGCTGATCTTGCCGCCGTCGCAGCTCAGAATCTCGGCCCCGGGAAAGGCCATGAGGATGGGGGAGTGGGTGGCGATGATGAACTGCGATTGCTGTTCGATCATGGATTTTAGGAGCACCAGGAAAGACAGTTGGCGCACGGGCGAAAGCGGCGCTTCCGGCTCGTCTAGCAGGTACAGCCCGCCGGGGGTGAAGCGGGCCTGGAAGAAGCGCAGGTAGCTTTCACCGTGCGAACGGGCATCCACCCCCTCGCCGTAGCGCTGCTCCATGGCGCCCAATTGCCCCACGTAAGCCGAGCGGGCCATTTGTTGGGCCAGGATGGAGCGGCCTTCGTATTCGCGGTCGACTTCTTCCAGGTTGCGCTGCATTTCGGAGCGAGTGCGGTCCATGCGGCGGGCAAAGCCGAAGAAGTCCTCGCTGCGCATGAAAAAGCCGCGCCGGGTGCGCTTGGACCAGGTTAATTTTAGATCTTTGGACAGCTTGCGAACCTCGTCCAGGGTTTCGTCGCGCCCGGTTTCCTCGCTGCCGGCGGTGATAGAGCCGGCGGCGCAGGCCAGGGCTTCGAGGAGGGTCGATTTGCCCGAGCCGTTTTCGCCCACCAGGAAGGTGACCGGGGCGGTGAAATCCAGGCGCTCCAGGGTGGCCAGCACGGGGACGTTGTAGGGAAAGCGGTCGGGCCAGGTGAAGGCACGCCGGATGGTGACAGAGCGGAGGAGTAGATCGGAGATCAGGTTGGTCACGAGAGCGGCTGGCAAGCAGGACAGATGAAACCGCTGGTAGAGCCGGTTTTGAGTTTTTCGATGGGCGTGCCGCAGGTGGGGCAGGGTTTGCCGTCGCGGTAGCCGATGAGGATGTCCTCGTTGGCAAAGCCCCCTTTGTTGCCGTAGGTATCCAATTCGTAGAATGCGCCGCCTTTCTCCAGGCTGAATTTCAGATTGTTATGGATGGCCTTGGCCAGGGACTCAATTTCTGCTTCGGTCAGGCTGGGAATTTTCCGCAGAGGGTGCAGCTTTGCCGTGAAGAGAATATCGTGGATGTAGAAGTTGCCGATTCCGGCAATCTTGTCCTGGTCGAGGAGAAAGGTCTTCAGCGTGCCGCGCGCACCCGTGAGCAGGTCTTTCAACCGGGCGGGGGTCAAGTCGAGGGCGTTGGGGCCCAGCTTGCCCACCATGGGGTGTGCTTCCAGAGCGCCTTCGGGGGCATAGTGTACATACCCGAACCACCAGAAATTGACACTCAGGCAGGCGCCGTCATCGAAGTCAATGATGAGGCGGCGCTTTTCGGGCAGGGTAGCGCGGTCGACGATGAGCAGCTCGCCGCCCATACCCAGGTTCAGCAGTAGCCAGCCGCGGTCGGTGTGGGTGAGTACCCACTTGCCGCGGTTGTGCGTGTCGCCGATGGTCGCGCCGGTGAGGGCCGTCTGAAAGTCTTCCACGGGCAGGTTCAGGCACTTGGGCTGCAGGACTTCGATGCCGCTGATGCGGCGGTCGGCCAGGCGCTGGTTGAGTTGATCTGCCAGGTTGGTAATTTCGGGTAATTCGGGCATGCGGTTCTCCTGAGTGAAAATCAGGCGCGCAGTGCCTCCAGATTGGCACGCGCGTGGGGGGCCATTTTGAAGAAACTTTCTAGCTTTTCACAGCCGTATTCGGGACATTCGGCGCAGGTCTGGAAGCCGCGCTCCACGGCGCAGGCGCGAATGGGGCATTCGGAGCAGTAGCCTCCTAGGCGCGGCCCGCGGCATCCGTCACAGATCACCGCTTCGAGCGGCATATCGGGAGAATTGTACTCCTGGCGCCACTTTGCGACAAGCTGCTGCATGGCTTCTTGATCATTGAACAGGGTCACTTTGTAGGCCTCGCACGAGGCGCAATCCAAACCGCAATAGACGATCATGGTGGTCATGGCATTCCCTCCCAGGAATGTGTGGAACTGCTCATTGAGATGTGAGCAGTAAAAAATGGATACGTTGATAGGATTATAGAACAATAATTCTAATTTGTAAAGATATCTACCTTGACAATGTCACTTTAAAACGCTATGGCCTTCGAACTCAGGTGTTACCCCCACCCTACCTGCTGCGCGACCCGGCCACCTTGATTCTCAATCACTTAAGTGTTTTGCCGGGGGAGGGAAAGAATTCTGCAAAAGAGAGGGGCTTTCAGCCCCTCTCTTTTGCAGAATTCTTTCCCTCCCCGCACATGGGTTGAATTTTGCGAGTAATTTTGCCAGCGGGTCGCGTAGCGGGCGGGGGTGGGGCCACGAGCTCGAAATTTTAAAGTGACATTGTCAAAACTACTTACCAAAACAGGGAAAGTTCCCGATTTTGATGCGTAACGGAGGGGCAATTCATGAATTGCCCCTCCGTTACATCTCATAGGTTTTTTTGCCCTCGTTGATTCCTGGTTTCGGGCGGGTTGATTTTCGAGCAGTGTATAATGGACGCGAGGGAAGGAATTATGTCTCAGCGATTATTACTCATTGAAGATTCCGCCGATCTGGCGGCATTAATCCGGGCGGAACTGGAGGGCGCGGGCTTTGAGGTGCGCGTGTGCGCCGACGGCCCCAGCGGGTTGGCGGCGTTTACGCAATCGGCGCCGGAGTGCGTCTTGCTGGATTGGATGCTGCCGGGCATGGACGGGTTAGAGGTGCTGCGCCGCATCCGCCAGAATAGCGCGGTGCCTGTGTTGATGCTGACCGCGCGAGGTGACGAAGTGGACCGCGTGATTGGCCTGGAAGTGGGCGCCGATGATTACCTGCCCAAGCCCTTTGGAATGCGCGAGTTGGTGGCCCGGGTGCGGGCGCTGCTGCGGCGGGCAGAACGAGTCCAGGAGATGCTGGAGGCCGACCGCCAAGGTGGGCAGGGGATTCTGCGCTGGCGCGAGGTGGAGTTGGACCCGCAAGGCTATTCGGCTACCTTGAACAACGAGTCCCTCGATTTGACGCGTACCGAGTTTGATCTGCTGCGCTTGTTTATCAGCAACCCAGGGCGAACGTTCAGCCGCTCGTACCTGTGCGAGGCAGTCTGGCAGCAGCCGTATATCGAGGGTGACCGTTCGGTGGATAACGCCATGCTGCGCCTGCGCAAGAAGCTAGGGCAGTTGGGCGAAGCTATCGAGACGGTTTGGGGGGTGGGCTACCGCCTGAAACGAGGATGAAAATTCTGTCGCGTTGGTACCAGTCCGCGCCTTTATGGCGGGTGTGCCTGGAAAGCGGCTTGCTTTGCGGCTTTTTTTATTTCTTGTATGGACGGTTAGCGAGCGAATTCTTTCCATCCCAACTAAACAGCGGCTTTATGGTTGCTGGCGCGGTTTGCGGGACATTGGCAGCGCTGCGTCTGCGCGTGAGGGGGGAAAAGCGGTGGCGGGTCGTGGCGTGCGAGCTTGCCGCAAGCATCGTGCTGACGGTGGCATTGGTCGCCGGGGCGTATCTGGGGGCGTTAGTGGCTGGTGAAACGGAATCGTTGATCCTAAACTCCGCCAATTGGGGCGTGCTGGCCTTGCTGTTTTCCGGAGGGCCCGGATTCCTGGCGCTGCGGGTCGCATTCACGATCTTGGGATGGTGGAACCGGCTTCGACAGCGCCGCCTGGTGTGGTCGGTGACCCATTGGCTTTTATTGATCTCGGCAGTTGGGACGGGGGTTTTGTTTGTTCTGGCTTATATTTTTGTCAACCCATCGGGCAGCCTAGAGTTCCCCATCGACTCGCCTTCGCTCTTTACCCGGGTGATGGCTTATCTTTTGTTTACCGTGTTTCCCGGTATCGCGTTGATGGCGGTGTTATTTGGGGGGGCGATGATTGTGTTGGTGCCTTTGTTCAGCGGGCTTTCTTACCTGATGGCCCGGCAAGTGACAGGGCGGCTGGAGCGTCTGGCAGGCGCAGCAGGCAAGCTGCGCGGCGGGGATTTGGCTGTGCGGGTGATGGTGGAGGGGCAGGACGAGCTGGCCCAGTTGCAAGCGACTTTTAACCAGATGGCGGCAGGCTTGCAGCAGGCGACTACCGATTTGCAAACCGAGCGCGACAGGTTGGCCCGGCTGCTGCAAACACAGCGCGAGCTGGAAGCCGGGGTGGCGCACGAACTGCGCACGCCGGTGGCGACCGTGCGGGGGTATGCCGAGCGCGGGCTGGAGCATTGGGACGAACTCAGCGACGAGGAACAGCGGCGCAGCCTGGAGGTGATTGGACGGGAAAGCCTGCGCTTGCAGCGCCTGATCGACGACTTGTTTGTGCTGGCCCGGACGGAAGTCAACGCCCTGGATTTGCAACTGCGCAGCGTGGACGTCGGCGAGGTGGCCCGCCGCGTGGCCGAGACGGCTGCGCCGCTGGCCTGGCAGCGCGGGCGCGTGGAAGTGGTTGCCCAGCCAGCCGAAAACCTACCGCCAGTGCATGTGGATGAGATCCGCCTGGAACAAATCATTACCAACCTGGTGCAGAACGCCATTCGTTACACTCCGCCCGGTGGGATTGTGCTGGTGGGCGCGGAAGCAGGCGACGGGCGAGTGATTATTACGGTGGCCGACAGCGGGGTGGGTATTCCCCTTGAGGAACAGCCGCTCATCTGGGAGCGGTATTATCACAGCGAGGGCAGCGAAGGCGGGGCGGGTTTGGGTCTGGCGCTGGTCAAGGAACTGACCGCGTTAATGGGCGGTGAGGCAGGCGTCACCAGCCAGCCCGGCGAAGGCAGCCGTTTTTGGGTCTCGTTCCCAGAGGAGAAAAAAGCGCATGAACTGGATCATTGATACCCTGCGCCCAGAGGACTGGCCCGCGGCGCGTATGATTTACCTGGAAGGCATCGCCACCGGGCTGGCCACGTTTGAAACGCATGCGCCCCGCTGGGAGACCTGGAACGCGGGTCATTTGCCTTTTGGGCGGCTGGCGCTGAGAGAGGGCGAGACTTTGTTGGGATGGGCGGCGCTCAACCCGGTTTCAAAGCGCGAGGCTTATCGCGGGGTGGCCGAAGTCAGCGTGTATGTGCGCGCGGCGGTTCGAGGGCAGGGCGGCGGTCGGGCGCTGCTGCAAGCTTTGATCGAAGCATCGGAGGAAAATGGTATCTGGACGTTACAAGCGACGATTTTCGCGCGCAATACGGCCAGCCTGCAATTGCACCGGCGCTGTGGTTTCCGCGAGGTGGGCCGTCGCGAGCAGATAGCCCAGTTGCGCGGAGTGTGGGAGGATACGATCCTGATGGAACGGCGCAGCAAGGTGGTGGGGGGATAAAGATTCGGTCGGGTTGAAACCCTCCCTCAGGACGCGGAGGCCAGTCAAAGGCATTCGCGACAGATTTGCGACATTTCGTCAACAGGCTTGAGACAGCTTGCTTGTATCATCTTGTGCAGGTTCAAAAAGGAGCACAAGATGATGATTGACAAGAAATACCCCGATGTATTAATCCAAACCACCGGGCTGACCCGCAAATTTGACCGCCAAACGGTGGTGGACCAGCTTTCGTTGAATGTGCCGGCTGGGAGCGTGTACGGCTTTTTGGGGCCCAACGGTGCTGGGAAGACCACCACCATCCGCATGCTGCTGGGCCTCATTCGCCCCGATGCGGGCGAGGTGAGTCTGTTTGGAAAACCGCTGCGCAGCCACCGTTTGGAGGTGCTGCGGCAGGTGAGCGCGCTGGTGGAATCGCCCAGCCTGTACCCGCAGCTAACCGGGGGCGAGAATTTGGAGGTGACCCGGCGCATGCTGGGATTGCCGCGTCAGGCCATAGATCGGGCTTTGGGCATGGCCGGTATCCTGGACGTTAAGAACCGGTTGGTACGCGCTTATTCGTTGGGCATGAAGCAGCGCCTGGCGTTGGCAATGGCTTTGATGCCCGAGCCGACTTTGCTGATATTGGACGAGCCAACCAATGGGCTGGACCCCGAAGGCATTCTGGACGTGCGCGAACTGATTGCGGGATTGCCAAAGAATATGGGTACGACCGTATTTCTATCCAGTCATCTGCTCAGCGAGGTGGAGCAGGTGGCCACCCACATTGGGATTATCAACCACGGCAAGCTGCTCTTCGAGGGTTCGCTCAGCCAGCTTCAGGCCGAACGCCAGCAGTACCTCTTGCTTGCCAGCGACCGACCAGAGCAAGCTCGCGAACTGGCGACCCGCAACGGCTGGCGCTTGTTGCCGGGCTCCAATGGGCGTTTGAAGCTGGAGGTGAACGGCCCAGCCGACGCGGCCTTGGTGAACCGGCAGTTGGTTCAGGATGGCGTGAATGTTCACCAGTTAGAACTGGTGCAGCCTTCACTGGAAGATATTTTCATGACGTTAACAAAAAGCCCGGTTGGCTAGGAGGAGAAAATGAATGCATTGATGCGTGCGCTGAGCGCTGAAATTTTGAAGTTGCGCCGCACCCTGGCGGTGGCCATGGTGTGGGTGACCCCGGCGGTAGTATGCTTTATAAACTTGATGATCGCTTCGGACCAGGAGAATACCTTTGGCAGTTTAGAGGATACCTGGATGGCGTTGGCCAGTAACCACCTGTCCTTCTGGACGATCTTAGCGCTGCCGTTATTCATCACATTGGAAACCGCGCTGATGGCGAATGCCGAGCATAGTGAAAAGGCCTGGAAGCATCTGTTTGCCATGCCGCTGCCGCGCTGGACGGTGTACGCAGCCAAGTGGCTGGTGGGGGCCGGTTTGACAGCGGCTTCCAGCCTGGTTTTGGTGGTTTTCACCATTCTGAATGGGCTGCTGATCCGCTCTATGCGCCCTGACTTGAACTTATCCTTGGATGTGCCTGTACTGCCGTTCCTCTTGGTGGGCGCGAAAGCCTTTGTCATTTCGCTCTTTATCCTTTCCATCCACACCTACATTGCGAACCGCTACCGCAGTATAGCGGTAGCGTTCGGCGCGGGAATGGTGGCCTCGGTGATCAATCTGGCCGCGATAAGTTCGGATAACGGTATTCAATATTTTCCCTGGAGTATGCCCGCCAGCGTGCTGCCAGGGATGGATGGCATTTTCAACGTGACAACGATCACCCTGTGGGCTCTGGCGGGGGCGGCGGTGACGGGGCTGTTTGGAATGATTCTATTCACCCGGCGAGACGTTCTTTAGAAATCGTAACGGCTCAGAGGGTGGAAAAAATCCCTGAAATTAAAGCGTGTGTGGGGTGCCAAGCACCCCACACACGCTTTAATTTCAGACTTCTTCCGTCTCTGGCTGAGTAGTTGCTAGACGTGGCTAAGGAAACAACCGGCGGGTTTTGACCTCGGCAACGGCGTCGGCGCGGTAGCGGAACAGTCGCGCGGGGCGGCCTTCACCTGCGCGAAATAAGTCAGTTTCTTCGATGATGTCCGCTTCCAGAATGCGACGACGGAAGTTGCGTTTGTCCAAATCCTCGCCGAGGATCATCTCGTACGTTTTTTGCAACTCACTTAATGTGAAGGTCTCTGGCAGCAGTTGGAAGCCTACGGCGCTGTATTCCAGTTTGTAGCGCAGGCGGCGCATGGCATAAGCCAGGATCTCGGCATGATCGCCGGCCAGGTCCGGGAGATGATCGGCCGGGAACCAATGCGCCCTGGCAGCGTCTTGGTTAAAAGGCTGCGACTCGGTCATTCCGGCTGGGATGAGGGCAAAGTAGGCCACCGAGACGCGCTGCCCGCCAGGATAGCGTCCCGGCTCGCCGTAGGTGTAAAGCTGCTCCAGGTAGCTTTCGCGCAGCCCGGTGAGTTCTTCCAGACGCTCGGCGGCGGTATCTTCGATGGACAGATCGGGTTGGAAGGGAGCACCGGGGATCTCCCAATGGTCGGGGAGCGCCGTAGCGGCAGGAGCCAGTAATACGTGAAGATGGTCGTTGCGCAGGCTAAAGGCGACGAAGCGCACTTCAAGATCGGCCATTGAGCCGGTTGTGAGCGAGGTTGGAGGTGTGTCCATTACAGGTTCCATATGAATCAAATTATAACCTGATGTTGACGGGCGTGTTATCATAAATGTACTGGCTTGATGGATGTTTCGCGGAATTGATTGTGCAGGTCAACTGAGACCAAACGCCGGAAGGATGAACCGGCAGGAAATGGAGGAGAAGGATGATGAAGAAGAGAGTAATTGGGTTGATGCTGGTAGCGATTTTGCTGCTTTCTTCGTGCAATTTGCCCACCACGCCGGAAGAACCGTCCATTCCACCACTGGAACAAACGTTGACGGCATTGTATGCCACGGCCTCGGCGATCCCGGCGACGAAGACACCCCAGCCGCAGCCGCCCACAGCGACGGTGACCAGCCAGGTGGTAGCTCCGACCAACACCCAGGCGGTTGCGCCGACGAATTCGCCGGTCACCGCGGCGCCTTCGGCGACTCTTCAGCCGCCGACCGCCACGCGCCCGCCTTATCGCACTTCGGTGAGCGTGGAGGCAGCGAACATCACACCGACGATCGATGGTGATTGGGCCGAGTGGAAGGGCAAGGGCAAGGAATACCCGGCCCGCAACGTGGTTTATGGCAAGAGCAACCGGGTCGACGAAGCCGATTCGGGGCTGTCCTATTACGTGGGTTGGGACGCCAATAACCTGTATGTTGCTGTCAAGGTGGGGGATGACAAGTACGTCCAGGAAGCCACCGGTGAAAACATTTACAAGGGCGACAGCATCGAGCTGCTGATCGACACCGACTTGCAGGGTGATTTCTTCGTGCAATCACTGAGCGGTGATGACTACCAGATCGGTTTGTCGCCGGGCCGCCCGGATACAAGTGGAACAAGGGAAGCCTACCGTTGGTATCCCTCTGGAAAGGCCGGGGCACTGACCAATGTGACCATTGGCTCAGTCTCATCCTCCGGCTTGTGGCGGCTGGAAGCAGCCATCCCCTGGTCGGTTTTGGGGATCACCCCGTATAAGGGCATGCACCTGGGCTTCGCGATTTCGGTATCGGATAACGACAGCCCTGGCACGCAGCAAGAGTCGATGGTGTCCAATGCGCCCGGGCGCATGCTAACCGATCCGACCACCTGGGGCGACCTGGTGTTAAAATAATTCTTGAAGATTTTCCGAAATAAAAAGTACGCGTGCGAGGCGAAGCCCCGCACGCGTACTTTATTTTCAGGAATTTTAGCAGGCTTAGAACAGCACGGTGGCCATTTCGGAACGATACTGCCGAGCGGTAGGATCGTCGGGCGCATAGAGTTCCAGGATGCTCAGCAGCAAGCGTCGAGCTGAGTCACCGCGGTAATGTTTATCCTGACGGAGAATGTCGAGAAAACCATCCATGGCGGCTTCCAGGTTTCCGCGCCCAGCCAGGCGCACGGCATTGTGAAAGGCCGTGTCCAGGTCGGTTTCGGCGGGCAGTTCATTGCGGCCCAATTTCACCAGGTCATTGGCCAGGGGCAGCAATTTTTCGGCCGCAGCATATTCCTTGCTGGCGGGGAAGGCGCGTAAAATGAACGCGGCTTCCCCGGCTTGACCGGTGGCCAGCAAGGATTTTGCCAGGCCCAATTGGACGGCAGGGTTGCCGGGATCATGCTCTTCCAGTTTTCGGAAAAGCTGTTCAGCGCTTTTCCAGTTTTGCTCGCCGAGTAGACTGGCGGCTTTTTCGAGGGCCAGGGCGGCCTCGGAGGGTGGACTGAGGCGGCTGATGAACTCGACGATGCGAGCTTCGGGTTGCAAACCAACAAACTCAGACACCACCTGTCCTTGGCTAAAGGCTTTGACCGTGGGAATAGAGCGTACGCCGTAGCGCAGGGCCAGGTTGGGGTTTTCGTCCACGTTGACCTTAGCCAGGCGGAAGTTGCCGCCGCCGGCGCGGGCCAGCGTTTCGAGAAGCGGGCCAATTTGTTTGCAGGGCTGGCACCACGGCGCCCAGAAGTCCACCACCACGGGGGTATTCTGGGAGAAGGCCAGCACTTCGTATTCAAAATCGGTTTCAGAGACGTTAACAATAAAGCCTGAAGCCATCATAGGACACTCCTTCCCTGATACTATACCAGGGTGTTATTAGAATTATATCGGAAATCGGAGAAGGAGAGCGGAAATGTTCCTTGGCTGTCTGGGAATCGCCGTGGCCAACCACGCCAATTCTCAATGCCCCTGTTTCTTACTGGTAGAGGTGTTTCAACCTCTGACAAACCTCCACATCCGAGATCACGTTGGTGGAGGAACTGATCTGGTTGACCGAGCCGATTAGACTGGGCAGCGAGGGCAGGCCGATGTTGGGGATGGTTTGCATGATCTGCTCGGCAATCTCGCCTGCGTGAATGACTTTGAAGGGGCGATCAAAGAAGAACGATACTTCTTCTGGTACGGGGGGAAGGATGACCAACTGGTTGAACCGCTGCGCGCAGAGGATGTAGGCTGCGCTGAGATGTTCTTCACGGGTGGGAAAATCCGCCGCGGCCAGGGCTGCGTGCAGATGTGGCAGCAGCACCGGGGCCAGGCTGAGCGAGCGGAAGCGGGTGCCCAGCCATTTGCTATAGGGCGCGTAGGCCTTTTCGAGCAGGAAGGCCAGCACCACCACGGCTTCGACCAAACGTGCAGCCAGGATGCGCGAGCCAAGCTCGTCGCCGACCTCGGCGGTGCGCCCGACGAAGGGCTCTTCCTGGCTGATCTTCATCCATTGGCTGGCTAAGATGTAGCGCCAGATGGGGTCGGGGTAATAGGCGAGTTGAGCGCGGATGGCAGCCAGGCCCAGGTCGTCATGCCAGACCCCGCCGGTGGTGAGAGTGAGCAGCTTGTGCTCGGAAAAGGTCAGCCAGTCGGCGGTGGTGGGCGGGGTGCGCGTGTCCCAGCCGATTTCTTTATTGAAATAGTCCGGCAGAGTCCACAGCTCCACCAGATGGCCAATCTCGCCGCCTTCCGGCGTGGCCAGTTGGCGAATGCCTTCCTTGTCCGGCGCGCCGAAGTGGGTGGGGTAGCCGCAGAAGGAAGGAGGAAGTCCACGGCGCAAGGCCAGATCAACAGCGGAGCGGGCAGACTCAAAGTCATCCTCGGGGAGGAACAGTACCATACGCGGACCCCACATGTGGTCGCGCGAGCGGGCATCGTCGCAGCCGATTACATCGGAGCCGTAGCCGATGAGCGCGGCGCTGTGGGGCAGGCGCGAAAAAGACCGTTTCAGGATGGGTTGGACGGCTTCGTGGTAGAAGCGGCGGCTCAACTCCAGGCCCGAAATATCCTGCGGCGAGGGCTCACTCATCCCCGCCGCCTTCATCTCCGCCGGCAGCGGCGGCAGGCTGATCGATGCGCACCACGTCGCCGTGGACGTTGATGACGACGCGAAAGCCCATCATGCCCATATAGGCGCGGCCCGATTCGGGAATGCCGTTTTCCAGAAGCTGGTCCAACTGCTGGTCGATGTTCTTGAGTTGATTTTCGATCATGGCGCGGCTGAAGATATCGTCCTGGCCGAGCATCTTGGCGGTTTGCTCACTGAGAATGTCTTCGTGACCGCGGACCTGTTCGCGCATGGACGCCAACACCTGGCGGTCGACCTGTTCTGAGGGAATATGTCGGCGAAAACCTTGATCGTCGACTACGTAGCAAGGTTCATCGCCGACGTATGCTGTTTCGGCCAGCCGGTCGAATTCGTCAATGACCAGTCCGGCAAAAAGAGGTTGGCGAGGCATAGCAGCTCCTATTCGATAATCTGAACACATGAGCCGTGATTACCGGCCTATGTTGATTGTAACTAATTAGAGGGTGGGAGAAAGTTCCCAATTTTGATGTGTTGGTGGGGTGCGAAGCACCCCACCAACACATCAAAATTGGGTCTCTTACACCTCTGTCTGAGCAGTTACTGTTTATTATAAGGCACTGCGGGGATCATTCAACGCCCCACAAAAAGATTAACAAATTTCAGATACTTTTATGGTGCTATGTAGCACTGCATCAAATCGTGGTCGGTATTGAATGGCGGGCTTTGCCCGCCTAAAAAAGAAACAGGGAGTTTTAGTCACACTTCGTGCGACAAAAACTCCCTGATACCCTCAGGTTGTGAGGAATTAGTAGTGGACGTTCACCAGGGTGCCGACCGAGGCCCAATCGAACAGCCAGCCGGCTTCGTCGGTTTGCATGTTCACGCAGCCGTGACTCATGGGCGTGCCAAAATTGCTGTGCCAGTAGGTGCCGTGGATGCCGTAGCCTTTGTAAAAATACATGGTGTAGGGCACATCGGGCAGGTAATACCCGGGGCCAGACATATCGGTGTAGCGGTATTTCACGTATACGCTGAATTGGCCTGTCACTGTTGGATATTGCCAGGTGCCCGTGGAGACGAGGAAGGAATTGACAATATTGTCACCTTCGTAAGCATACAACCTTTGCTCAGAAAGGTTCACGTCAATCCAGCGGCCATCTGCAGAAATGGGGGGCGGTGGCGGCTCGGTGGGGGGCACTTCTGTGGGAATTTCGGTAGGCTCAGGGGTAGGAGTCTCGGTGGGGGTGGGCGTCTCGGTCGGAGTCGCTGTAGGCGTGGGTGTGAAGGTGGGGGTGGGCGTGAAGGTGGGCGTCGGCGTAAAGGTGGGGGTTGAGGTGGGAGTGAGCGACGGTTTGAACAACATGCCGATGGGGCGCTCGACCGAGGCGCTGCGGGCAAACACCGTCCAGCCGTTGTTGATGCTGAACAGGGCAGTGAGGACCAGCAGAAGGATGACCGCGGCGCCGGCCAGGGCCAGCAAGGGCCGAGAAGGCTGGGGTTTGGAGCCAACAACCACAGGCTGGGTGGCCTCGGCCTTGCGATGCAGGGGCATGGTGTCGCCTAATACCGGCGGCGGGGTGAAGTAGACTTTGGCGGCGGTTGGCGCCGATTTACGCAGCCGCTCAGCGGCCCAATGCATGCCTTTTCGAGCTCGAGGGCTGGCTGGATTAATCTCCAGGGCGCGCTGCAGGTAGTTCACGCTGGCTTCCGGAGAGGCCAGGGCTGCCAGGATCAACCAGGGCTCTTCCAGGCTGGGATCGAGGCGGGCGGCTTCGGCGGCATATCGCCGGGCAGCCGAGCGGTCTTTGCCGCGCATGGCTTTCCAGGCCAGTTGGATGCATTCTTGGGCCGGCGTGCTCATGGTGTTACGGGCTGGATTTCAGTCGCGGGGACGTTTTCGTTGCGTACGAAGCAGAGGATGCCTTCGGCCACCCCTTGGGCGATCAGATCGGGCTGTTCGGTGAGGATCTGGCGATCTAAATTGAGGAAGCCAGTTTCGATGATGGCCGCAGTGGTGTCGCTGTGGATTTCCCGGAAGGCATGATACTCGCTCATATCAACAGTGATGGTATTGTAATGGAAGGGCAGGTGGGTGACCGCCTGGTAACGTTGAGTCATGCAGGCCGTCAGGCGAGTGGCTTTCTCGGGGTAGACGGTGGAGGGGGCCGCGGCGACTTTGAAGCCGGTGGCCTGGTCATTGATGTAATCGCAAGAGTCGTTATGGATTGAGATGAGGGCCAGAGCCTGGTATTCAATCAGGCGGGCGTCAAATTCCTGCAGCAAATCAACGTCATAACCTTCGCGCACCAGGATTTCTTTGACGCGGTTGGCAATTTCGAGGTTGACTTTTTCCTCGGTCAGCCCATCGGGGCAAACCGCGCCGGGGTCGTTGCCCCAGTGCCCGGCGACAATGCCAATGCGCGGGCGAGGCGAGGGCGTGGCCGTGGGGTAGGCTTGTTCAATGCTGGTCTGTGGTTGCAGGGACAGGAGCATGCGGTCGACCAGGTTGCCAGAGAACAGGTTGTTGGGTGTCCAAAGGGTGAATAGGGTGGCAAACAGCACCCCAACACCGATGACGTTTTGCATCAGTCGCCAGACACTGGTCTGGGGGTACGCGCTGCGCCGGCGGCGGCTGCGCGAGGCGGGAATCCGAGTGAGTACAGCTCGTTTGTCCATTGATTAATGATACTACCTCAAAACAGGCGTGGATAGCAAGCGGTTGCGCATGGCTTTTTGCAATCCTTCATTGTTGATGATACCATATCTACAGCAGTGCCCAGCACTTTGGGAGTGCCGTGGGAGGCGCCGCATTTGGGCATCGTAGGTGCAATTCATGAATTGCACCTACGATGCCCAAATACAGGGTTCTTCACGCCAATTTCCAACGGCCCCTCTTGACTTGGGCTGTGGCTTAACAGTATAAAGATATAAAGGAACTTCACTGAACCTATGAACAACGATGCAAGATTCTTGCCTGAACTGCTGCGCCAGAGCATGCGCCATTGGGTGGCGGGCGTGACGGTGGTTAGTTCGCAACATGACGGCTTGCAACATGGAATGACGGTGAACTCGTTTACTTCCGTGTCGCTAGACCCACCCCTGGTGACGGTAACGCTGGCCAACGACACGCGCACGCATGCCCTGGTGGAACAAGCCGGCTGGTTTGGCGTAAGCATTTTGAGCGAAAGACAGCAGGAGTTGTCCGACCGGTTTGCGGGGCGCGTTCCCGATGGCGGCGACCGTTTTGCCGGGGTGGAAGTGGTTGAGCGAGCCGGGCGCGTGCCGCTGCTTGCCGGGGCGCTGGCAGGGTTGGAATGTCGGGTGGTCCACAGTTTTCCGATGTCCCATTCGACCCTGTTTATTGGCCAGGTGGAAGATGTTTGGCAAGGCCCGGAAGAACAACCGCTGGTGTATTGGAACCGGAAGTATCACCGAATGGGGGGCTGATGGACACTCGTTTGACGGATGATGAACGGGCTTTTCTGCTGCGGCTGGCGCGCCAGTCCATTGAGGCTGCCACGCAAGGGATGCCGCCGCCGGAGTTGGATTTGACTCAATTGACGGCCAACTTGCGGGCAGAGGGAGCGACGTTTGTGACGCTTACCGATGCGCGGGGCGAGCTGCGCGGCTGTATTGGTGCGCTGGAAGCCTACCAGCCGCTGGCATTGGACGTCCGCGAACATGCTGTGGCGGCGGCGCTGGATGACTATCGCTTCCAGCCGGTGCAGGCGGATGAGGTGATCAGGCTGCACATTGAAATTTCGAGGTTGACGCCGCCCCAGCCGTTGAATTATGACCGCCCTGAGGAATTACCAGAGCGCTTGCGGCCCGGCGTGGACGGAGTTATTTTGCGCGATGGGTTCCGCCGGGCTACTTTCTTGCCGCAGGTGTGGGAGAAACTGCCTGATGCGCAGACCTTTCTGGGGCATTTGTGCCAAAAGATGGGGGCGGCAGGGGATTTGTGGCGCCGAAAGCTGCTTTCGGTAGAAATTTACCAGGTTGAAGAATTTCAAGAAGAAAAGTGAGTTGTTTCCATAACAGAACAGCGTGCGCATCGCGCACGCTGTTCTGTTATCGGCTAATAAAGACTAGCGCCGCAGGCTGACAGCCGAGCGGTACGCCTGGCCGATCAGGTGAGAGGTGATCAAGGTGCCGTAGGCAGCGGTGACAAACACGCCAACCGCGCAGGCGATCGATCCTAAGGGGGCAATCAGGCCGACGATGATGCTGCCCAGAAGGACCATCAGGTAGGGGCCGGGGGCCGCGCGCACCAGGCCAAATACCTGTCCAAAATTGAAGGCCGCGCCCAGCCGTCCAGAGGCCAGGAAGTTGCCGGTGGCAGCGGGGACCATCAGGGCCATCAAGATGGAATAGATCAAAACCAGGCCGCCGCAGCAGAGAGAGAGGATGAGGGTCACGATGGACAGGGTCTCTTCGCTCATTTCAGCAGAAACGCCGATGATGGGGAACAGCCAAATGGGAGTCGCAAAGAGGATGGCGGGCAGGGCATAGACCAGCCCGATGATGGCTGCTTTGAATCCGCGGCCAAGGTGCTCGCCAAATTCAATTTCGGGCAACAAATCTTGCTGCCCACGGATGATGCGTTGGGCCACAGCCAGGCCCCAGCCCACCAGGTACAACTGGCCTACGATAGGGATAAGTGATATGAGGGCTGCCAGGAGCACCTTTTTAACCCAATCCGGATCCTGGAATACATAAGAGAACGCTCTGCCGAAGTCCATCTTTATCTCCTTCTCAGAATTTAATGGAATGAAAGGGCAGCCATGAAGGCTGCCCGGACGACCTAGAAGTGGACGTACTGATCGACTTTGATGACGAAGATTGTGGCGTGGCGGGTGCCGGGCTCGGAGGCGGGCGAGACACTTTGGCGGATGACATTGAGAGCCGGTTCGACCTGTTCGTCTTCGCAGCCGACCATGAGGGTGGTGTTGCCGCGGCGCCAGAATCCGCCCGTCGAGGCGATCATCGTGACGCGGAATCCAGCGGCGGTCAGCGATTGGGAAACGGCATCGTGGTCAATATCACGCAGGATGGCAATGATTAGTTTCATGGCTATATCTCCTCGTAGTGCTCGACATCCAAAGAAAAGATCGTGGCGCCACCCACGGTGACAGGGGTGGGGGTAGGCAGCGGAAGGGGCGCGCTTTCCAACGGCACAGCGATGAATTCGACGCGCTGGCGGCAGTTTTGATTGAGGACTTCGCAGGCGGTATCGTGCATTTCATCTGGCAGGCCAATGATGAGGGTGGCGTTGCGGCGTCCAAGAAAACCGCCCGTGCTGGGCAGGCGTTCAACGACTAATCCCAGTTTGGCCAGTGCCTCACGCGCAATTTCCGCATCCTGGGACTGGACCACCGCGATCATCATGGTTTCTTGATCTGGTTTGTGAACAGGTTTATCAGTCATAGGACCTCCTTAGGCGAGCTCGTCAGGTAAGGCTGATTTGGTGTAGCCCCGGCCCGGTTAAGGATAATGGGGTGACGCCAGGGAGTGTTATGGTGGTTTGGTCACCTTTTCGAGTTAATACTATCGTACGATATTTTACCGTAACTGTCCACGGGAAAGGGCATGAATCTCGCACCCAAATTTCATCAGGTGTCAAGCGATCAATTCCGATCAAGCGCAAAAACAGCCCGGCGGGTGAAATTCCGGCGAGATGGCCGCGTTCACCGCGGACTTGCCCGGTTTTGGCTTCGTAGTACTGGTAAAAGGTGCGTTCATTCTTCAAGGCGAGGGCGGCGGTATCCATCAGGCAGGTAAACACCTGGGCGGCTTCTTTGCGATAGCCATAATGCAACATGCCTTCGAGGATCCAGGTGTTCCAGGGTAGGCTGATGTAGGACAGTTCGGGCGGGCCACCCAGGCAGCTTTCACCGGCGCAGGTGGTAAAACCGGCGGGCGAAAGGAATGGGGGCAGGAGAGTTTGCTCGATCATCTCGGCGGCGCGCTCAGAGGAGGGGATTCCGGCCCAGAGGGGCAGGAAGAGGCTGAGATCCGTCTGACTTAAATCGACGGAGCGCAGGCGCCCGCGGTCCTCATCCGCCAGGCCCTCTATTTCGATACGCTCGACGCGCGAGTAGACCTGGCGCGAGGTGGCCACTCCACGGCGGCGGCTCCAGGTGAAACTGCGCGGGAGCAGGGTTTCCTCCACGGGGCGATTCTTGGTGTCTAGCCCGGCCAGGCGAACGATGACGGCCCGGGTGCCTTCGCCGACGGCGTCGATTTGGAGGACCAGCCGCTGAGCCGAACGCAGCCGCTTGTGGATGGCGAAGTCGCCGGCGCCAGAAAATTCAAACAAGGTGCGCCCGCTGAGGCTGCGATGCGTGGCGGCATCGCGGTAGCGGTAAAGATGAGCCTGGGAGTCCCAGGTTTCTTCAACGGCTTCTCGCAGGCGTGTGATGGTTTCCTCCAGCCAGGCCAGGTCTTCGGCGAAATCTTCCTCGAGATGGGCCTTGCGGCCCATTGTCAACAGATTTTCGCATTCGCGGTACAGCATGGCCGCCAGAGCCGGGCTTTCTACGGTGCTAATTTCCACTCCCTGGGCGGCTGGATTCCACCGGTCAAAGAGCGGCAGCGTATCGAGGCCGGTTTGCAAGGGGTGGTCCCATTCGGGCAGGCCGTCCTGGTCACGATCGTGGAGCGGGGAGAGCCACAGGCGCGTGAAGCGCAGTAAGGCCGGCCAGCGCACAGACAACCATTCGGGGGCAATTTGAGCGGGGTCAATGAGGCTGGTGAGCATGGGTGGGGCCAGTTGGCGGGTGAGCTGCCCGCCCAGGCCGGGCTTCCAGTCGATAAAGCCGGAGTCATCTTGTGTGTGGAGGTAATTATCCAGCAGGTTCAGGCTGTGCTGTGGCGCACCGGGCAGGAGCTGACCAGCCAGGTAGGCAGCCTCCTGTGTGGGCTGGCCGCTCCACAGGTAGGGATAGTCGCTGCCATCCTCGCGGGCGGCGGCCCCCTGGTCAATGCGGCGAGAGAGGACGATGGAGGGTGCGGGCAAAGCCTGGGTGGGGGTGTGCCACAAACTAAAGGCAGTTTTTTGCGCCAGGGTCAACGCGGCGTCCCAATCGGCCCGGCCGGTTTCAAATTCGACCGTTTCGGCGGTATTGAGAAGCTCAATGCGGGCAATTTCGGCTTCCCAGGGACGAGAGGCGGTGGCGCGCGCCAGTTCCATAGCCTCGGCGGTGCTGGGCATGGCCGCCACGCTCCATTGAAAGGTCTGCGTGGCGCCGGGGTAAAGCTCCAGTTGGGTGGTGAGGCCGGGGTAGGGGCCTTTGGCGGCGGCCGGGCCGCCCGAAAAGAAGCCAATGACCGCCAGTTCAGCGGTTCGACCCTGCAAAACGGTGCTGTATTCGACGGTTTGAGCAACCATGCCCTCGCCACCGCTGAGCGGGCTGAGCAGGCCGGACCATTCCAGGCGGACGTTGTGAGGTAAGATGCTGCGATTGTGGAAGGTGAAGCGGCCGGCCAGCGCGGAAGAGACCGGCACATGGTATTCGGCAGTCAGGTTGACGCCGTCAAAGGGCTCGCAGGCCAGGGAGATGTAATTGGGGTAGCAGCGGGTGATGACCGGCGGCTGGTGAAACGAGGCCGGGTCGGTGCGGGTTTTGCCCAGGCGGGTGAAGGAAGGGAAAAACTGCATGAGGCGCGCCCGCAAGCCAAAGGTGGTTTGCACAGCCAGCGCGGGAGGTTCGCCCAGGCCAGGGTTGATTTCCCAGATGATATCGTTTACATAATCAGTGGGGGTAATGCGGGCGTCGGCAGCCAGGGTCAACTGGCGCGGGTCTTCAGCGGTGAGTTTCCATGTGCGCATACATGTATTGTAACAAAGAATAGGGTCAACGGTTCAGCACGGTTCGTTTCATGTGCCTGCAAAGGTTGTTGGCGAATTCAACCTCCATCCCCTTCCTTCTCCCAAATCAAGAACGGATTTGGGAGAAGGCCGACTTTTGCGTGCTCCTGTTCGGGTGGTCTATGGAGCAAATCCAGTACCTGCGACGTTAAGATACTATAGAGAAAGCAGGGCTCTTTGGATGTTGCTGTGGTGAATTCCGCATTTTGGGAATTGCCGAAAGATATGCTAGAATGAGGCCAACGAGGTAACATAGACCTATGGACAACTCCGAACAGGCGCCGCAGGACGGCGAAAAAAATATTGAAAACACCGCGGCCAACCGGCTGCGCCGATTGATTGAAGCAGGCGAGCAAGCGGAATTGGGGCAGACTTTGCCTATCGATGCTCCTCAGCAAGACGCGGCAGGCGCTGAACCTGAATCTGAGATTGATTTGGGGGCCATTCCGCCTGTTTTAACAGAAGACACAGTGGTGTTCGAGCCCCAAGAGAAGCAATCGGACGATGACCTGGTGTTCACGCCGGAAGGTGAGGAGCCTGCTGCGGCTTCGATGGAAGAATCGCTTGCAGAAACGCAGGCGCTTGAGCCCGAGGAGGCCCCCTCCCAGTCCGCTTATGTTGAGGCTGCGCTGGCTGAGACGCAGGTGCTTGAGCCAAAAGAGGAGGCGCCCGCGACCCGTTACAGCGAAGAGCCAACCCAGCCGCCGCCCAACCTCGCGGCAACCCAGGTCAGCGAACCGGCACCCGGCCAGCCGGTGGCCGACCCCGATGCTACCATCCCTCCGTTCACTACACAGTCGATGGATTGGAACACACTTCCAATCCAGAGAGAACAATCCGCGGTGACTGCCTCGGACCCGGTGAGCGGGACGCCATTTGATGACCGCACCTTCCCGCCCCCGGCGGATGCTACCCCGCCCAGCCGCCGCGTTCCCTACACACAGCCTTCTGTTGGTAGAGCCACAGCGGGACCTACCTTGCCGCCGCGGGTGGAAGAAAGCGACATCAATGCAACGCAAGTGACGCCGGCTGCTTATCAGGAGCGGGCCCGTTCGCAAACCCAGCGCCGGATTGTGGCCGCTCAGACCGGTCAGCCAGCCGGACGTCCGGCGGCTGGCCAGCCGCCGGTAAGGCCGCCCGCGAAGCCCCAAAAGCGCTCTGGGGGAGGCTCGGATTGGGTCAAGGCAATGGGCTGCTTGTTCAAGCTGTTTGTGGCCGCGCTGGCGGTGTTGATCTTGATCGGTGGAATTGGGGCCGGTTTTGTGATTTTCCAATACTACCGGATTGCACGCGACCTTCCCGACGTGAGCACGCTGCGTGAACGGGCCTCGCAGTTTGAGACCACGCGCATCCTGGACCGCAACGGTAACGCCTTATATGAAATTCTGGACCCCAACGCCGGGCGGCGCACCTACGTGCCTTTGTCGCGTATTTCACCGTATATGGTGGCGGCGATCATTGCCACCGAGGACAAGGAATTTTATAACAATCCCGGCTTCGACCCAATCGGCATTGCGCGGGCTTTCTGGCAGAATTACACCTCCGGCGAGGTAGTTTCGGGGGCGTCCACCATCACTCAGCAACTGGCGCGTATGTTGCTGCTCAGCCCGGAAGAGGCGGCGAAAGTGAGCTATGAGCGCAAGTCCCGCGAGATTGTTCTGGCGGCGGAAATCACCCGCCAGTATTCCAAGGATGAAATCTTGGAGTTGTATTTGAACGAAGTGAATTACGGCAACCTATCCTATGGGGTGGAAGCGGCTTCGGAGATGTATTTCAAATCCTCCGCGCAAAACCTGAACTTGAGCCAGGCTGCTTTCCTGGCGGGATTGGTCCAGCTGCCATCCACCTATGATATTTATACCAACCGCGACGCTACCCTCAACCGCCACAAGACCATCTTGGTGCTCATGTACGAGCTTTCCATTGAGAAGGATTGTATTGAAGTGAGCAACAGCACCGAGCGGGTGTGCGTGGACGCTGCAACTGCCACTCAGGCCGCCCAAGAGATGGAGAACTACAATTTCCCCACGCCCTCGTTTGGGATGCGTTACCCACATTGGGTGAATTACATCCGCATGTTGCTGGAAGATCAGTACGACGCGCAAACGATTTATCGCTCGGGATTCACCGTCTACACCACCTTGGACCCGGGCTTGCAGGACATGGCCCAGCAGATCGTGAGCGAGCAGGTGAACTCATTGGCGGACCGCAATGCCAGCAACGGCGCGCTGGTTGCGGTGAGGCCGAGCACGGGAGAGATCCTGGCGATGGTTGGATCGGCGGACTTCAACAATGAAGCCATCTCGGGTCAGGTGAACATGAGCGTTTCGCCGCGCCAGCCGGGTTCGTCGATCAAGCCGTTGACCTACCTGGCGGCGTTTGAACAGGGCTGGACACCGGCCACGTTGATTTGGGATGTACCCAGCGAGTTCCCGCCTTCGGGGCGCGCCGATGACACCCGCGAGCCGTACCGCCCGGTGAATTATGATGGGCGATTCCACGGGCCGGTCACGGTGCGCTCGGCGCTGGCCAACTCTTACAATATTCCTGCGGTGAAAACACTTTCATTTGTAAATGTGTTTGACGACCCCGCCACCGCCCAATCGGAAGGGTTGATTGGCATGGCCAAACGGCTGGGCATCACCACCCTGACGCGTGACGATTACGGACTGGCTCTGACCCTGGGCGGCGGCGACGTATCGCTGTTGGAGATGACCGGGGCCTTTGCCACGCTTGCCAACGGTGGAAAACGCATCCCGCCGGTAGCGATCACCAAGATTGTGGATTTTGCTGGAAATTTGGTGTATGAGTATCAGGTTCCGGCAGGAGATCAGGTGGTTGCCGTGGAGCATGCCTACCTGATCACTTCGATTCTGTCGGATAACGAAGCCCGGAGGCCGGCTTTTGGACCCAATTCGGTGCTCAATCTGCCCTTCCCGGCGGCGACTAAGACCGGCACGACCAACGATTTCCGTGATAACTGGACAATGGGCTACAACCCCGACCTGGCGGTGGGAGTGTGGGTGGGCAACGCCGACTACACCCCGATGCAGAATGTGTCCGGTTTGACCGGAGCCGCGCCGATTTGGAGCACCTTCATGCAAGGAGCCATTCAAAACTTGACCGGCGGCAACCCCTCGCCTTTCTCCCGCCCGGCGGGGATTGTGGATCGGGTGGTATGTTCGGTGTCGGGCACAGAGCCTTCGGAATGGTGTCCCGCGCAGCGCTCTGAGATTTTTGCCGCCCACCAGCTGCCGCTGCCCAAAACGGAAGACCTTTGGAAGAAGGTGACTATCGATACCTGGACAGGCCTGACGGCCTCGGCGGAGTGCACGGGGTTCACCGACGACCTGTTTGCGATTAATGTGACGGATGCCTCGGCGGTGAAGTGGATCCGCGAGACCGACGACGGGCGCAATTGGGCACAAAGCAACGGCTTTGACGACAAGCTGACTTTTGTGCCTGAGCGCGAGTGCCGCGGCAGTGATTCGCGGCCTAGCCTGTACTTTGCAGGGCTGAGCGACGGGCAGACGATCACTTCTCGCCCGCTGGATATCTACGCGGTGGTGGATGCCAGTTCGGATTTCCGCAAGTTCCGTCTGGAATGGGGTGTGGGGAGTGACCCTGCCGAATGGAAAACGTTACTGGAAGGCGTGGACCAACCGGTGCGCTCGCCGGACCGGATTTACAGTTGGGATTTGAAGGATATCCCCGCCGGGGAGATCACCCTGCGGATTTATATGGAGAGTACGCAGGACCGCCATGCCGAGAAGCGCCTGCGGCTCAATTTGCAGGTGCCAACCCCTACACCCACGCCAACCCCTACCCCGACGTATACCCCCACGCCAACGCTAACGCCGACTCCCACCGAGACGCCAACCATAACGCCTACGCCTACCGAAACGCCCACCGAGACGCCAACTCCAACGGAAACCCCGACGGAGACGCCCACCCTGGGGGCTTAGCGCTGTGCTTTGATGAGGAACAAACTTGCTTCTGTTTTCGCGGACGTCTGGCATAAGATCAACGGCACCTACCTGTGGTATTTGATCTGGCTGTTCAGCGCCAAATTTTTTGTGGATGTGCACGGGACGGTGTTTGACCAGGCTGGGCGGGTGCTGTTGGTGCGGGCGCGTCTGGGCGCCAAGGATGAATGGAGCTTGCCGGGCGGGATTGTGAAGCGCGGCGAGACCTGGGAAGTGGGGTTTGCCCGCGAGGTGCGCGAAGAAACGGGCGTCTCTATTCGAGATGCGCGCTTACTATACGTTCTCAGCGGGTACAAGCTGCGCGTGGAGGCTTATTTCACGGCCCAATCGGTTGGTAGTGAGCTTCACGTGGACTCTTGGGAGGTGCTGGAGGCAAGCTGGTTTGCGCCCGATGCACTTCCGGCGTGCGTGGCGGGGCAGCACCGGCAGGTGATTGAACTGGCGCGCCAGAATATTTGATATCTAGCGGGTTGGAATTCCGGGCAGCGCCAGCAGCCGGGCGACAAGATCTTCCAGGGGCGGGAGAGGCTCGGTGAAGGGAGAAAGCGCTTCTAACCCGGCGACGGCCAGGGCGCGGTCTTTGGGCTCGCTGATGGAATGGTCGCGGACGGTGGCCAGGGTTTGTTTCCCCAGGCTCACCGAACCGGTTTGGATCAGAATAGCGCCCATCCCGGCCAGCGACTCCATGACTTGCGAGAGGGCCTCGCTGTCCCAACCGATGCGCAATCCCTGGGCGAAGTTGCTCCAGGCGCCGGGCAGGTCGTCCATGCGGCGCAGCGTTTCGCCCAGGTTGTTGTTCGCCACGGCAATGGTCCAGGCGTTTTCGATGCGGCGGCCAATTTCCAGGGCCTGGGCGTAATAGTGCTGCGCGGCGGGGTAATCGGCGGTGAGGGTGGCGACTTCCCCCAGGTTGCACAGGGCCACGCTTTCGCCTTCCAGGTCGCCGGTGTCGCGGCAGATGTCCAGGCTCTCCAGATAATAACGCGTGGCCTCGGCGAAGTTTTCAGTCATGTGATGCACCACGCCCAGGTTGTTGAGCTGCATGGCAATGTGGAAGCGGCTGCCCAACGAGCGTGAAATCTCCAGGCATTCCTCGTAGATACGCAGCGCCTCGAGATACTGCTCCTGGTTGCAGTAATAATCACCCAACACGTTGAGGGCGGTGAGAATACCTAGAGGATTGCCGATACGGCGGGCAATTTCCAACGAAGCGTTCATAGCCTGGACAGTTTCGGCCAGGTCGCCGCGATTATAGTAAATTCGTGCCAGCAAGTAATGGGCGCTGCGCTGTCCTTCCAGATGGTCAATGGATTGGGAGAGCGCAAGGAGTTCCTCGATCAGGCGCATGGCTTCGGCGGGCTCGCCGTGCTTGTGATGCAGGTTAGCCAGGTGGCTGAGGGCCAGGATCATTTCATGAGTGAGATTATGGTCGCGCGAACCTTGCAGACCTTCCTGTAAGGTCTGTTGGGCAGCATCGTGGCGACCCAGTCGTATGTAATAGACACCCAGGCGGTTTTTCAGGCGGGCGGCGAGGGGGGCATCTTGTGAGTGAGTCAGGGCGGCCTCAAACAGGCGAATGGCTTCCTGGAAAGCGCTGCGGGTGTAGAGGAACTGGTGCAAGGGTTGCAAGGCCTGGTCGAGCAGATCGGCGCGCTGATTTCCCGCGGCCCACAGCCAGGCCTGGCGGAGATTTTCCATTTCGGGGAGCAGAACCGCCAGCGCGGCGCGCATTTCCGCGCCGGTGAGCGTGTCGTTTTGGCTGGACAGCAGCACGGTATAGTGAGCGGCGTGGGCTGCATGGACTTCCGCGACCTGAGAATCGAGCGTGGCCAACTGATCGGCGGCATAGGGTTGGATGGGCTCGGGGATTTGCAGGCGGCCTTCGCCGTTTTGGCGCAGCAGGCAGCGATCGAGCAGGGCAGAGGAAAACTCGGGCGTACAGTCAGCCACAGCTTCGGCGGCAGCCGGAAGGAAGTCGGCGCGAAAAACGGACAGGCGCGCCAGGCAGGCTTGTAACTGAGGGGTGAGCAAGGTCCAGGATTTGTCAAAGACCGCGCGCAGGCTGCGATGGCGGGCGGGCAGGTCGGGGAAATTGGCCGAAAGCGAGTCCAGGCTGGCGCGGGTTTGGGCGGCGATTTCGGGCAGGGAGCGGCTCCAGGCGGTGGCGGCAGCCAGCTCCAGGCCCAGGGGCATGCCGTCGAGCAGACGGCAAATTTCGAGCAAAGCGGGAGCATCGGCTTCGCCGAAGGCCAGGTCGCGGCGCAGGCGGCGCGCCCGAGAGAGGAACAGGGCGGGGGCGCTGTAACGCTGGGGGTCGGATAGCAGCTCGGCTGAGTCGGGGGGGATTTCGAGGCCTTCTACGGGGAAGACAATTTCGGCGTGCAGGTCGAGGCGCAGGCGAGAGGTAACCAGGAACACCAGGTTGGGAGCAGCTTCGAGCAGCTCAGCCAGCAGGGGAACCTCATTTTGGATGTGTTCGAAGCTGTCCAGGATGAGCAGGGCGCACTTGCCGGAGAGGAAGTTGACCAACTGGGCGTGGGGCCCGTCAGGGCCGGCGAAGGTGAATTGGAGGGCATCGGCAATGGCTGCGATCAGGCCGCTTTCGAGGAGGGGCACAAACCAAACGCCATCGGAGAAGAGACCGATCTGCGCATAGCCAACCTGGAGGGCAAGGCGAGTTTTGCCCATGCCGCCCGCGCCCAGCAGGGTGATGAGGCGGTTGACAGGATCGGCCAGCAGTTCGGCAAGCTGCAACTGCTCGGGTTCGCGCCCAATGAAAGGGCTGGCGGGCAGGCGCAGATTGTGGGGCGAGGACGGCGTGGGGGCGGGCAGCGGTTGGCGGGCGGCTGCGGCCTGGCGCACCTGCTCAAAAAGAGCCACGGTTTCGGCGGAAGGCTCCAGGCCCATTTGATCGGCAAGGTAGCGGCGCAAGGTGGCATAACGAGCCTGGGCGGCGCTGCACTGGCCGTTTTGGGCCAGCAGGCGGATGACCTGGTTGTGGGCGGTTTCGTCCCAGGGAGCCAGCTCGACCAATCGCTCGGCAGCCCGGCGGGCGAGTTCGAACTCGTGACGCCGCTCGTGATAATCCACCAGGAGGACCAGCGCCTGGACGGCGCGTTGATTGCTGCTTTCGCGTAGCATGAAGGCCCATTCGTCGAACTCGCTGCTGTCATCCAGGTTGAAATGCTCAAGGAACGGCCCATGGTAGAGGGCCAGGGCCGACTGGAGCATGGGCAGCACGGGCCGCCCGGCGCAGGGCCGGTCGGAGAGGTGGCGCAGGGCTTCATCCAGCAAACGCTGAAACTCGCGCAAATCGAGGTTGTGGGGGCTGCGCGGGTTGAACTGCACTGTGTCGGGGGTGACAAGGAAGAATGGTTCTCCGGTGGGCGGGTCGGGGAGCAGTTTGCGCAGGGTGGAGAGGGCCTGACGCAGGTTGTGCAGGGCGCGTTCTTCAGGCTGGTCGGGCCACAGCAGCCCAGCCAGGCGGCGACGGGGGTGGGGACGGTCGGACTCAACCGCCAGGTAAGCTAACAGAGCACGCACCTTCTCGGCGCCAAACGCGCTGAGGGGCTGCCCGGGCAGGCTGACTTGGAATGCGCCAAAGCACTGGATGTTGAGCAGTGTCATGAGAAAAAATGATTCTGGATGAAGGTGGTTCGCTGAGAGAGCGAGGAAATTTCCCCTCTTCTACCTTCGGCAGAGAGGTCGTTAATGTTTATCAATTATCCGCTGAAAATGCGCCGGATGCAAGACTTTTTGAGTAACTGAGTGTGTTTCAAAGTTTTGCGAGAGGGGGTAAGATAAGAAAAGAAAGGGGGTCATTGGGAATTGGCGTGGTGAACCCCGCATTTT
>JAFGLU010000120.1 GCA_016927865.1 Anaerolineaceae bacterium | reverse complement strand
GGTGGCGCTGGAGCAGGGCTCCAAGTTCGCCATCCGCGAAGGCGGTTTGACGGTCGGCGCTGGTGTTATCACCAAGATTCTTTAGTAGGTGTTAAATGGCAAAGCAACGAATTCGGATCCGATTGAAAGCGTACGATCACCGCGTTTTGGACCAGTCTGCAAAGCGCATTGTTGAAACGGCTGAGCGGAGCGGCGCGCGCGTGGTGGGCCCGGTGCCTCTGCCGACCAAGATCGAACGGTTCACCGTTCGGCGTTCTACCTTTATTGATAAAGACTCGCACGAGCATTTTGAGGTTCGCACGCATAACCGCATGATTGATGTCTTGGATCCTGATTCCAAGACCATTGATATGCTCATGCGCCTGAACCTGCCGGCGGGCGTCGATATCGAGATCAAGATCTAAGCGGCGATAGTTGTTTTGGCATAACAGGGGCGGAGGTTGGAATGAAATTCCGGCCTCCGCCCACTGATGCCTGAAAGTTGCCAAGCGGGCCCAGGGCTCGCAAATATGTGACGAATGTCTATGACGCGATCAGCGATGAATTTGGAGATTACTCTAGACGAAATGCGCAGACTGCGATAAAATAGACAGGTTTTGGGCACATGCCCGAAACTTGGCAGTTCAAGAGCTGGCGCTCAGGCGCACGACAAGGACCAAATGTGTTGCCTTTCGCTAGCTGACTGTTCTGCACAGGGGATGATGCAACCAAGCCCAGGTTGACAGTCCCGCCAATAACCTTGAAGGAGACAACCGAAATGTTGAAAGGGCTGATTGGTAAGAAAATCGGCATGACCCAGATTTTCGATGACAGTGGTGTCGCCATCCCGGTGACCGTTATCGAAGCTGGGCCTTGTTACGTTACCCAGGTACGTATGCCGGAAAAGGATGGCTATAACGCTGTCCAACTGGGGTTTAGAGAAGTGAAGTCTAAGCGGTTGACAGGGGGGCAGTTGGGCCACCTGAAGCGCAATGAACTTCCTCCGTTGCGCATCTTGCGCGAATTCCGTGTTAAGAATCCCGAATTAAATGAAGGTGACCAGGTTACGGTCTCCGTTTTCGCGGTTGGCGAAAAGGTGGACGTTATTGGCACGAGCAAGGGAAAGGGCTTCCAAGGCGCCATGAAGCGCTACCACTTCCGTGGTGGCCCGAAGACGCATGGTCAGTCTGACCGCCAGCGCTCGCCAGGTTCCCGCGGTTCGGGTACTACCCCCGGTAGAGTGTATAAGGGCGCGCGCGGCCCGGGTCATATGGGCAATGACCGGGTTACGGCGCAAGGTTTGAAGGTTGTGCTGGTGGATGCCGAGCGCAATTTGATCGGCGTGCGGGGTTCCGTTCCCGGCGCAAAGGGTGGCCTGGTCCTGATCAAAGAGGCCCGGAAACAGTAGGGCAGCCAACCTTGGCCTGCAAATAGGGAGCATTCGATATGGTAGTAGATGTTTTCAACATGGAAGGGCAGAAGGTAAGCACGGTGGAGTTATCCCCGAGCATCTTTGATGCCCCGATTTATGTGGACTTGATGCACCAGGCCTTCGTGCGCCAGTTGGCAAACGCGCGCCTGGGTACGCACAACACCAAGACCCGCAAGTATGTTTCTGGCGGCGGCCGCAAGCCGTGGCGTCAGAAAGGAACCGGGCGCGCTCGCTCGGGCTCCAGCCGCTCGCCCGTGTGGGCGAAGGGCGCCAAGGTGCACACACCCCATCCGCGCTCTTATGTTCAGTTGATGCCGAAGAAAATGCGCCGCGCAGCCCTGCGCTCCGCTTTGTCGGTCAAAGCCGCCCAGTCTGGTTTGGTGGTGGTTGATCAGCTGGCTCTCAACGAGCCCAAGACTCGCCTGATGGCGAAGGCTTTGGACGCGTTGGTGGGTAACAACAGCGCGCTGGTTCTGGTACCGGAGAAGGAAGCATACGAGGGCGTGATTCGCTCGACGCGCAACCTGCCGGATGCCAAGATCCTGCTGGCGGGCTATCTCAACATCCGCGATTTGTTGCAGTTCGATAAGATCGTTCTGCCGCTTTCAGCGCTGGATGTCATTCAGACTAATCTCGGATAGGGGAGAGGAAGACATGAGTACGCTTTATGATGTTCTTCGCCGCCCGCTGGTGACCGAGAAATCGAATTACCAGGTTGGCAAATTGCACCAGTATGTGTTCGAGGTTGCTAATAATGCAACGCGCTCACAGGTGAAAGATGCAGTCGAGACGATCTTTAAAGTAAAGGTGCTGCGAGTGAATGTGATGAATATGCCTGCCAAGCAGGGACGCAAATCACGCAGCCGCCGGTTGGTTGTCACTCGACCCGGTTTCAAGAAGGCGATTGTTACGCTCTCGCCCGAAGACTCGCTCTCGATGTTTGAAGGGGTATAACAATGGCCGTTAAAGTTTACAAACCGGTAACCCCCGGTCTGCGCGGCATGACCGGTTATACTTTTGATGAGATCACCAAGTCCACCCCGGAACGCTCGTTGATTGTGCCGCGCAAAAAGTTTGCCGGCCGCAATAACAGAGGCAAAATTACTGTCCGACACCAGGGCGGCGGCAATCGCCAGCAAATTCGCCTGGTGGATTTTAAGCGCGAGAAACGCGATGTTCCGGCCCGCGTTGCGGCGATCGAATATGATCCCAACCGCACCGCCCGCCTTGCATTGCTGTTCTACGCTGATGGTGAGAAGCGTTACATTGTGGCCCCGGTGGGCTTGAAGGTTGGCGACACCATTGTTACCAGCAAGACGGCGGAAATCCGCCCGGGTAACTGCATGCCGATCTCGAGTATTCCGGTGGGTACGATGATCCATAACATTGAGCTGAAGGAAGGCAAAGGCGGCCAATTGGTGCGCTCGGCTGGAACTTCGGCCCAGCTGCTGGCCAAGGAAGGCGATTACGCTCAGATTCGCCTGCCTTCGGGCGAGGTTCGCCTGGTTCGCCAGGTGTGCCAGGCAACGATTGGGCAGGTGGGCAACCTGGACCACAGCAATGTGAAGCTTGGAAAAGCGGGCCGCAAGCGCCACATGGGCATTCGCCCGACGGTGCGCGGTACTGCCATGAGCCCCCGCGACCACCCGCATGGTGGTGGTGAAGGCCGCCAGCCCACTGGTATGCCTGGTCCTAAATCACCGTGGGGCAAGCCAACGCGCGGTTATAAGACTCGCCGCAATAAGAAGACGGACCAGTTTATTGTCCGCCGCCGTAACCAGGGTACCCGCTAGGGCACGCTAGAAAGAGGGACGAAGATATGTCACGTTCTTTGAAAAAAGGGCCGTTTGTAGAGCCGAAGCTTTTGAAACGGATCGAACTCATGAACACGAAGGGTGAGAAGAAGGTCCTGCGCACCTGGAGCCGGGACAGCGTGATCTTCCCGCAGATGGTGGGTCACACCATTGCCGTTCATGATGGTCGCCGGCATGTGCCGATTTATGTCACCGAGAACATGGTGGGACACCGCCTGGGCGAGTTTGCCCCTACGCGTCTGTTCCGCGGCCATGCCGCATCGGAAAAGTCGTCTGCGACGAAGGGAAAGAAGTAAGCCATGGCGCAAGATATTCGAGCTTACTTGAAAAATGCTGACATTTCAGCGCAGAAAGCCCGCCTGGTCGTTGACATGGTGCGTGGCAAAAAGGCCGTAGATGCGGCCAATATGCTGAAATTTACGCCCAAGAAAGCTGCTCGGCTTCTCGAGAAGCTGTTGGGCTCGGCGATTGCCAATGCTGAAGAGAATTTTGGTGTCAGCCGTGATGATCTGGTTGTGTACCAGGTTACTGCGGACGAGGCCCCCACGCGCAAGTGGCGCCGGTTTGGCGCTCGCGGGCGGTTCAAACCGCTGCTGCGCCGCTCTTCGCATCTTACCATCGTCTTGCGGGAACGCGAGTAACTGTAAAAGGAGAACTTATGGGACGTAAAGTTAACCCCGTTGGTTATCGGCTCGTCGTTACCAGGAGATGGGAAGGACGTTGGTTTGCCGAGGGGAAAGAGTATCGTGAGAACCTGAATCAGGATTTCGAAATCCGGAGGCGGGTTGCCAAGACGGCCCAGAAGGCTGGTGTGTCGCGGATTGAGGTGGAGCGCTTCCCTGGAAAGGTGCGCGTTATCGTCTTCACCGCCAAGCCTGGCATTCTCATCGGTCGTAAGGGTGAATCGGTCAAGCGAATCCGCCAGGAATTGGAAGCGTTGACGGCGAAGAAGATTGATCTTGAGATTAAAGAGATCAAGAATCCCGATACCGACGCGTTTTTGGTGGCGGAGAATTTGGCCGGGCAGATTGAGCGCCGCGTGAGCTACCGCCGCGCGATGAAGCGCGCGTTGCAACAGGCAATGCGCCAGGGCGCTCAGGGCATCAAGGTGGAAGTTCAGGGTCGCCTGAGCGGCGCGGAAATGGCTCGCAGCGTTTGGCTGCGCGAAGGCCGCGTGCCGCTGCAGACGCTGCGCGCGAACATTGAGTTCGCTCGGGCAGAAGCATCGACCACCTATGGCCGGATCGGCGTCAAGGTGTGGGTGTATAAGGGCGAATTCCAGCCCGAGGCCGAAGAAAAGGCCGAGCCCACCGAGGGCGTTTACGTTAGCGAGTAAGCAACTCCTGGCGCCAGTCCAGGTTAGAGGAAAGAGGTTACGACTATGTTGATGCCAAAACGTGTCAAGTGGCGCAAGCAGCAACGCGGTCAGATGAAGGGCAAAGCCACCCGAGGCGCCGAAATTAATTTTGGCGACTACGGACTGCAAGCGCTGGAACCCGGTTGGGTTTCGGCCCGGCAGATTGAAGCTGCCCGCCGCGCGATCGTCCGCTATATGCGCCGCCGTGGAAAGATTTGGATTCGCATCTTCCCGGACCATCCCTATACCCACCGACCTCCGGAAACCCGCATGGGTAAAGGTAAAGGCGGGGTGGAATATTGGGTGGCGGTGGTGAAGCCTGGCCGGATCATGTTTGAGGTAGGCGGGCTGCCGGGCACCATTGCTAAAGAAGCGCTGGAACAAGCCACTTATAAGCTGTCAATCAAGACCCGCGTGTTGGCGCGGGATGACATGGTAGGAGATGTGCAAGAATGAAAACGGCAGAGATGCGCTTACTTTCGACCAGCGAGTTGGAGGCCAAGTTGGCCGATGCTCGTGAAGAGTTGATGAACCTGCGCTTCCAGGTTGTCAATGGACAGTTAACAGATACCAGCCGCCTGAAGCAGACTCGCCGCCTGATCGCGCGTTTTGTGACGATCCTGGCCGAGCGTGAATCGGCGGGTAAGGAAGGTGCCTAATGAATACGCGCCGACGTATGACTGGTTTTGTGACCAGTAATAAGATGACGAAGACTGTGGTGGTGGAAATCACCCGCACCTACCAGCACCCGCTGTATCGGAAGGTGGTTCACTCGTCGAAGCGGGTGAAAGCCCATGATGAGTTTAACTGCCAGGTGGGTGATGAAGTTGCGATTGTCGAAAGCCGCCCGCTTTCGCGCGATAAGTTCTGGGTGGTTGAGTCGGTTGTTCGCCGTGTTGCCGGGTCTGAAACGGTGGAAGGAGCCTAGGCATGATTCAACAAGAATCAGTCATTCATGTGGCCGATAACTCCGGCGCCCGCACGCTCCTGGTGATTCACGTCCAGGGCGGCTCCACCCGGCGATATGGCCGTGTAGGCGACATCGTGGTGGCGACGGTTAAGTCAGCTACGCCGCAGGGCGCAGTGAAGAAGAGCGAAGTTGTCAAGGCTGTGATTGTGCGCTGTGCAAAAGAATGGCGCCGCGAAGATGGTTCGAGCATCCGCTTTGATGACAATGCAGCCGTGATTCTGGATGCTTCTGGCCAGAACCCGCGTGGGACTCGTATCTTTGGGCCAGTGGCGCGTGAACTGCGCGAGAAGGGCTTCATGAAGATCGTCTCCCTCGCGCCGGAAGTACTCTAGGAAGGATGCGAGGAGCGAGTATGAAGGTCAAGATTCGCAAAGGCGATACGGTTGAAGTTATCAGCGGCAAGACCGATGATAAGGGTAAGCGGGCCGAGGTGATCCGGGTTGTTCCGGAAGAGAACCGTGTGGTGGTGCAAGGCGTCAATATGCGCACGAAGCATCAGCGCCAGGTTCAAACTCAGGGCCGCACGCTGAACCCTGGTCTGGTCAAGTTTGAAGCTCCGCTGCACATTTCCAACGTGATGCTGGTTTGCCCGAAATGCGGCAAGGCCACTCGCGTTGCAGTGAACCGCGATGGCGAGAAGGCTGTTCGCGTGTGCAAGAGATGCCAAGCCAGCATCGATGAGTAGGCCGGTGGGAGTATTACGATGAATAGGTTGAAAGAACAATATCAAACCGAAGTCGTGCCTGCTCTGATGAAGTCCCTTGGTTTGGACAACGTCATGCAGGTGCCGAAACTGCAAAAAATTGTTTTGAACATCGGGTTGGGCGAAGCGATGGATAACCCCAAGGCGTTGGAAGCCGCTTCTACCGACCTGGTGACGATTACCGGGCAAAAGCCGGTCATCACCAAAGCGCGGGTGAGCGTTGCTGCCTTCAAATTACGCGAAGGCCGCCAGATTGGCGCAAAGGTGACCCTGCGAGGCGAGCGCATGTGGGCTTTCCTGGATCGCCTGGTGAATGTAGTCCTGCCGCGCGTCCGTGACTTCCGTGGCATCGCTCGCGATGCGTTCGACGGCCGGGGAAATTACACCCTGGGTCTGCGTGAGCAGTTGATCTTCCCCGAGATCGAGTACGATAAAATCGACAAGGTCCGCGGCATGGAGATCACCATTGTCACTACCGCACAATCCGACGATCACGCGGCTGCCATGCTTGAAATGCTCGGTATGCCATTCAGAAAGGGATAATATGGCGAAAAAGTGCATGAAGTATCGTGAAATGCGGCGCAAATACTCCATTCAGGTTCGCAACCGCTGCGAACGGTGTGGGCGCCCTCGTGGCTACATCCGCCGGTTTGGCCTGTGCCGTATTTGCTTCCGAGAACTGTCGCTGCAGGGCAAGATCCCGGGCGTCGTCAAAGCATCCTGGTAAGCAGTTGGGAGGATAAGAATGAGCGTTAATGATCCTATTGCTGATATGCTGACCCGGCTGCGCAACTGCCTGATGATTGGTCAGACGCTGGTAGCAATGCCCAGCACCAAGATCAAGGTAGAAATTGCCCGGATCTTGAAAGAAGAAGGTTTCATTGAGACCTACGAGGTGGTGGATGGTGAGGTTGCTACTCGTCAAACACTGCGCGTCAAGCTCAAGTATGTGGGCGAGCGCCGCCAGCGCAAGCCGGTGATTACCGGTTTGGAGCGCGTGAGCCGACCCGGACGGCGGGTGTATACCCACCAGAAGGATATTCCCTGGGTTTTGTCTGGGATGGGCATCGCCATCATCTCGACTCCGAAGGGCGTTATGACCGGGCAGCGGGCGCGCCAGATGGGTGTTGGCGGCGAAATCCTCTGCAAGGTCTGGTAGGAGGTAATGCTGTGTCTCGAGTAGGACGTTTACCCATTACCGTTCCCGCCGGCGTCAATGTCGAGTTGGACGGTTTGCATGTGCGAGTGAAAGGCCCCAAGGGTACCATGGAGCGCACCTTTGCGTCGGGAGTAAGCATCAGCCTGGACAATAATATCCTGGCTGTGACCCGCGAATCGGATGCGCCCACCCTGCGCGCTTTACACGGCACGACCCGTGCATTATTGAATAACATGGTGACCGGCGTTTCGACCGGCTTCACCAAGGTTCTGGAGATCGATGGTGTTGGGTACCGCGCGAACATGGATGGTAAAAACCTCGTGTTGAACGTGGGCTACTCCCACCCGGTGGTTCTCGAACCTCCAGCCGGCATTACCTACGAGGTGGACGAGAAAGTCCGCCAGGTGAAGGTAATGGGCTGTGACATTGAGCAAATTGGCCAGGTGACCTCGGATATTCGCAAGATCCGACCGCCCGAACCCTATAAGGGCAAGGGCATCCATTACCTGGGTGAAAAGATTCGCCGCAAGGCCGGAAAGTCCGGTAAGGGCGGCAAGGGCAAGAAGTAGGTATAGATATGGCAAAACGAACTCGTGCTGAATCTCGCCTTCGCCGGCATCGCCGCGTGCGCCTGACGGTGCATGGCACGCCAGAACGCCCGCGCCTGAACGTCTTCCGCAGCCTGTCCGATATTTACGCACAGGTGATTGATGACCAGGCCGGAACAACGCTGGCCGCCGCCTCGAGCGTGGATCATGAACTCCGCGCGAAGCTGGTTGGGCTCACCAAAACCGAACAGGCCAAAAAGGTTGGCGAACTGGTGGCTGAACGCGCCAAGGAAAAAGGCATCACAACTGTGGTGTTTGACCGGGGCGGATATCAATATATGGGCCGGGTGAAAGCTCTGGCCGATGCGGCTCGCCAGGCTGGCCTGGAGTTCTAGGAAACAAGAGGGCCCGAACTATGGAGATGGAATATCAAAGCTTAGAGCAACAGTTTGACGAGCGCGTGATTGAAATTGCGCGCGTCGCCAAAGTAGTCAAAGGTGGCCGGCGGTTCTCCTTCCGAGTGACCGTGGTGACCGGTGACAATCATGGCCGGGTTGGGCTGGGGGTTGGCAAAGCCAACGCTGTGCCCGAGGCCATGCGCAAAGCCACCGAACACGCGCACAAGAACATGCGCAAAGTGGGCCTGACCGGCACCACCATTGCGCACGAAGTGCTGGGAACGGTGTGCGGCGCCAAGGTGCTCCTCAAACCCGCTTCGCCCGGTACGGGCGTTATTGCGGCAGGCGGCGTGCGCGCCGTGCTGGAGGCAGCCGGTATCCGTGATATCTTGACGAAATCGCTGGGCAGCGCCAACGTTTTGAACGTGGTGCAGGCGACTTTTGAAGCCCTCGACCAGCTCAAGTTCCCCGAGGAAGAAGCAGCTCGCCGGGGCAAGCCGTTGAGGGATGTGATGCCCTTCTGGGAGCGGAGGAAGAAGAATGACTGAGGCCAACGAACCCAAGAAGTTGAAAATTACGCTGGTTAAAAGCGGAATTGGTTACTCTGAAAAGCATAAAGGCACCTTGCGCGCGTTAGGTCTGCGCAAGATTAACCAGAGCGTGGTGCAGGAAGATACGCCCACACTGCGCGGGATGCTGCTGAAGATTAACCATCTGGTGAAAGTTGAGGATGAGGAATGAAGCTTCACGATCTGTTCCCTAATGAAGGATCCAAGAAGAAGCCGAAGCGCAAGGGTATTGGAATCTCGGCGGGTCAGGGTAAGACCGCCGGCCGCGGCACCAAGGGTGAAGGTTCGCGCTCGGGTACGGGTGGAAACTTGTACCGCCAGGGTGGCAACCTGCCTTTCTACCGCCGCCTGCCCTTTATTCGCGGTGAAGGCTTTACGCCCCCGAACCAGGTGGAGTACAACGAGATTAACGTGGATCAACTGGATAAATTCCAGGCGGGCACGGAGATTACTCCTGAACTCCTGGCCGAGGCGAACATGCTGCACAAGAACAGCAACCCGGTGGTCGTTATGGGCCGCGGCGAATTGTCCGTTGCCCTGACCGTCAAGGTTCAACGAGTGACCAAGAGCGCGCAGGCGAAGATCGAAGCCGCGGGCGGTAAAGTCGAGTTGATCGCCTAATCCCTTAAGGAGAGCCGTTATGAAACGCGCATCTGCCTGGCGTTACTTGTGGAAGTCGGTTGATATTCGCCAAAAGCTGCTGTATACCCTGCTGCTGTTGGTGCTCTATCGCCTGGCTGCTAACATTCCAGTCCCTGGCATCAACCCCGATGCAATTCGGGAGGTTGTCAGCAATACGAGCGCAGCTTCGTCACTGATCAACCTGCTGGATCTATTGTCGGGCGGAGCAATGTCGAACTTCTCGATCCTGGCGATGGGCGTGTATCCTTACATTACTGCCCAAATTATCCTGCAGTTGCTGGTTCCGATCATCCCCGCTTTAGAGCGGAAGATGAAAGAGAACCCGCGCGAGGGCCAGGCGTGGATGGAACGGTGGACGATGATCCTGACCATCCCCATGGCGCTGCTTTCGGCCATCGGCCAGATTAATATCTTCGGCACCTATTTTGGCAATAACATTAATGCTGTCCTGCCAAATTACGGTTGGTCTGGGGCAAACCTCATTCCAACGATCACCACGTTGATCGCGATGGTGGGCGGCACGATGTTGGGTGTGTGGCTGGGCCAGTTGATCTCGGAGTTTGGTATTCCGAAGCAAGGTCTGTCGTTGATCATCTTTGCGGGCATCGTCTCGGGCATGCCGGCGAACTTCGTCTCAATTTTGAGCGATAAGGTGAACGGCTGGTGGATCCTCATGCTGATCTTGATCATCCTGGTTTTGACCATCTTCGCCATTGTGTACGTCCAACAGGGTCGCCGCAATGTGCCGGTGTTCTTCCCCGGCCGCCGCGTGGGCAATCGCATGTCCATGCCGGTGCACAGCAACCTGCCCTTGATGGTCAACATGGCCGGTATGATCCCGCTGATCTTTGCCCAGGCTTTCCTGTCTTTCCCGGCAGTGGTGGCCAGCTACTTCACGGGCTCTCAGACCGAGTGGGTGGCCAGCTTCGCGACGGGTGTGTATAACACCTTCAGTGGTCAGGGCGCGGTCTACCCGATTATTTACTTCATCCTGGTGGTGGGTTTCACCTTCTTCTATACGGACACGATGTTCCAACAACAGAATTATGGTGACAACCTCAAGCGCCAGGGCGCGCAGATCCCCGGTGTGGTGCGCGGCCCCGCAACCCAAAAGTACCTGTCTCGCGTTCAGCGGCGAATTACCTTCCCCGGTGCGTTCTTCCTAGGCTTTGTAGCGGTACTGCCCTACATCCTCCAGGTGGTCTTCCCGGCCAGCGCGCGGGCAGGATTGTTCCTGATCTCGGCGGCGGGCTTGCTGATTGTGGTGGGTGTGGTTCGCGATACGTTCTCGATCATTGACACCGAACTGAAGCTGCACGGCTATCAGGAAAGTTTGATCAAGGGGTAAGCGCATGGCTACGTATATTGTTTTGTTAGGCCCTCCCGGCGCGGGCAAAGGCACTCAGGCGCAGATCATTGCCAAGGAATTTGGTTTGATGCACGTTTCCTCTGGCGATTTGTTCCGCGAGAACCTGAAGAACCAGACCGAGCTGGGCAAGCTGGCCAAGGGCTTCATGGACCGTGGCGAGCTGGTGCCGGATGATGTTACCATTGCGATGGTGAAAGACCGCATCAGCCGGCTGGACTGTGAAAAGGGCGTGCTGCTGGATGGTTTCCCGCGCACCCCGGCCCAGGCCGAAGCTTTGGGCGAAATGCTCAAGGGTTTGGGCTCCAAGGTGGACTGCGTGCCGTATATCTCGGTTCCGGCCGAGGTGCTGATCGAACGGCTGAGCGGTCGCTGGACCTGCCCTGCCTGCGGGCGCGTGTACCATGAGAAGTTCAATCCGCCGACCCAGGCGGGCGTGTGCGATGCCGACGGCGGCGCGCTGATCCAGCGCGACGACGACAAATCGGAAACGGTGGAACGCCGAATCCGGGTTTATGGCGAGCAGACTGCTCCGTTGATTGCGTATTACCGCAATTTGGGCGTGTTGGCGGAAGTCGACGGCACTCAATCGATCGAAGAGGTCGGCAAGTTGATGCTGGCGGCAATTCGAAAGGTCGCGTGAGATGAGCTGGGATCGGCAAGTCTCGATTAAGACAGAGCAGGAACTGGCGGTGATGCGGCAGGCCGGGCGGATTAACGCCGAGGCCCTGGCCGCTGCGCGGGCGGCCATCCACCCGGGCGCGTCGACTGCCGATGTAAACGCGGCTGCCGAAGAAGTACTGAAGAAGTACGGTGTGTACTCGCCTTTCAAGCATTACCCCGGGCCCTATCCCTACCCGGCCAGCACATGCGTGAGCGTGAACGCTGAACTGGTGCATGGGATTCCGAGCAAGGGGCGCAAGTTGAAGGAAGGCGATATTGTTTCGGTGGATTGCGGGACGGTGTTCGAAGGTTTTGTCGCCGATGCCGCTTTCACCGCGCCCGTCGGAGAGGTTGCGCCGGATGTCCAGCGACTGCTGGAAGTGACAGAAGGCGCCCTTCAAGCGGGTATTCAAATGATGCGCGTAAACAACCGCGTCGGAGATGTTTCGGCTGCCATCCAGCAGTATGTTGAGAGCCGAGGCCTCCAGGTTGTGCGCGAATACACCGGTCATGGGGTGGGGCGGGCCATGCACGAAGGTCCCCAGGTGCCCAATTACGGTGTGCCAGGCAAGGGAATGATCCTGAAGGCGGGCATGACGATTGCGTTGGAGCCGATGGTTCTGATGAAATTGCCTCACACACGCGTCCTGGCGGATGAATGGACTGTGGCCTCAGCTGACGGAAGGCCCACCGCTCACTTCGAGCATTCGGTGGCCGTAACAGAGAGCGGGCCGGTGATCCTGACGACAACAGACTGAAAGAGGGTCTGGGTCTAGACGGAAAGAGCAACAGCAAGTATAATGGAAACTTCGGCTTGTGTGTTGCAATCATGTTGAAGGAGTTCGATCGAATGAAGGTTTCACCATCCATTAAGAAGCGCTGCGCGAAGTGCAAGATCGTCAAACGGGGAAAAATCCTGTTTGTGATCTGTGAAAATCCTAAGCATAAACAGCGGCAAGGGTAGGAAATATGGCACGTATTGAAGGTGTTGATCTTCCGCGCAACAAGCGGGTCGAAATTGGGCTACAGTATATTTTTGGCTTAGGCCCAACACGCGCCAGGACGATTCTGGCTGCGACCAATGTAAACCCGGATATTCGGGTGAAAGATCTTGCTGAGAATGAAGTTAACGCACTGCGCGACTTTATCTCCAAGAACTATAAAGTTGAAGGTGATCTGCGCCGCGAAGTTCAGATGAACATTAAGCGGCTGATCGAGATCGGGTGTTACCGCGGTCTGCGGCACCGGCGTAATTTGCCAGTGCACGGGCAGCGCACCCGCACCAATTCCCGGACGCGCAAAGGCCCCAAGAAGACTGTGGCCGGTCGCGGACGCCGCCGGGGCGGCAAGAAGTAAATCCTTTTCGGGGGTTGGCCGGGCAAATTGGGGTTCCTCTCCCCTGCGGCAGCCTGGCCTCCTCCTGGATGGGTGTTACTTGCCAATTTCTGGATGTAACGTAAACAGGAAGGTTGTATGGCACAAAATGTTAGGTCGACACGTCGTGGCGGCTCCACCAAGAAGGTGAAGCGCACGGTGACGTCAGGCGAGATTCATATCTTTGCCTCTTTCAATAACACGATCATTACGATCACAGACCAGCAGGGCAATACCGTCTGCTGGGGCAGCTCTGGTTCTGCGGGGTATAAAGGCTCGCGCAAGAGCACGCCGTTTGCGGCTCGTTTGGCCGCGGAACAGGCGCTGAAGGCTGCCATGTCGATGGGCCTGCAAGAAGCAGACCTGATCGTTAAGGGCCCTGGTCCCGGCCGCGAATCCGCCATCCGCGTGGTGCAGTCGCTGGGAATTAAGGTGCGTTCGATTTCTGATGTGACGCCGGTTGCCCACAACGGTTGCCGCCCGCCCAAGAAACGCCGCGTGTAAAGAAGAGAGGGTACGGATATGGGAAAGTATACGGGTCCGGTATGTAAACTGTGCCGGCGAGAAGGTGATAAGTTGTTCTTAAAGGGCGAGCGCTGCTATGGCCCGAAGTGCTCCTTCGAAAAGCGCGGTTACGCCCCAGGTCAACACGGCCGCAACAAGCAGGGCCGCAGTGAGCGCGAGTCGGACTACGCTCGCCAACTGCGCGCAAAGCAGAAAGTGCGCCGCGTTTACGGCGTTTTCGAACGCCAGTTCCGCCGCTACTTTGGGATTGCCCGCCGCACAACCGGCATGACCGGTTTGGTGCTGCTGCAAACTCTTGAGCTGCGTCTGGATAGTGTTGTGTACCGCCTCGGTTTTGCCGTTGATCGCGCGCAGGCGCGCCAGCTGGTGAACCACGGTCACATCCGGGTGAATGGGAAACGCGCCGACATCGCTTCGATGATTCTTCGCCCCGGCGATGTGGTGACGGTGAAAGAGTCCGCCCGCCAGAACACTTACTTTAAAGAACTGCTGGATGTGGTTGATAAGCGTTCCTTCCCCTCCTGGATCGACCGGGATGGCAAGGCGCTGACGGGCCGCGTTCTGCGGGTGCCGGATCGCTCTGAGATCGACGGCAATTTGAACGAGCAATTAATCGTCGAGTACTACTCGCGCTAAACACCAACAGATCCAGATTCCTCGAGGGATCTCGGGAAGGGGTGAAACGTGGCTGCACTAAGTAATATGGTAACGCCGAAAGTTGAACGAGAAGCCGAAGCTCGCAACTATGGCAAGTTCGTGATCGGCCCGCTGGAAGGCGGGTATGGTGTCACGCTCGGAAACGCGCTGCGGCGGGTTCTGCTTTCCTCTCTGGATGGTGCGGCAGTTACGTCGGTGCGCATTTCGGATGTCCTGCATGAATTCAGCGACATTCCGGGCGTGCGTGAAGACGTAATTCAGGTCACGCTGCAGGTCAAGCAGCTGCGCCTGATGCTTCACGATGTAGAATCTTCGCACCTGCATCTGGACGTTCGCGGCGAAGGCGTCGTGACGGCAGCAGATATCCAGGTTCCGGCGGAGGTAGAGATTGTCAATCCGGATTTGTACCTGTTTACAGTGGACGATCCGAATACGCGTCTCGAAATTGATATGACCGTTGGGCGCGGGCGTGGGTATTCCCCTGCTTCTGAGCGCAGCGGCCGCCTGCCCATTGGCGAACTGCCTGTGGATGCGATCTACAGCCCCATCAAAAAGGTCAACTGGTCGGTGGCGCCTGCGCGGGTTGGTCAGAATACCAACTACGACCGCCTGATTATGGAGATCTGGAGTGATGGGACCATCGGCCCGGAAGCGGCGCTGAGCACTTCTTCGAAGATCTTGATCGATCACCTGCGCTTTGTAGCTGGCATCAGCGAAGAGAGCCTGGTGATAGGGATTGAGAAGGAAGTGGTGGGCTCTCGCCTGACCAGCGAAGCGGCTGAGACGCCGATTGAAAACCTCGATCTTTCGGTGCGCGTCTTCAATTCATTGAAGCGCACAGGCATTACGACGGTTGGGGATGTTCTAGACCTGCTCGAGAAGGGCGATGAGGCAGTAATGTCCATTCGCAACTTTGGCGAGAAGAGCCTGGACGAACTACGCCAAAAGATGGTCGAGAAGGGTTTCCTTCACGACGAACAAACTGTGGAGTAAGCACTTATGCGACACCAGGTAGCTGGTTTTAAACTTGGACGAAGTAAAGATCAACGCATTAGCCTGCGCCGGAATCTGATCATGCAGCTTTTTGAGCACGAGCGCATTCAGACCACCCGCGCCAAGGCTCAAGCGATCCGCGGCGACGCGGAACGGTTGATTACCCTGGCCCGCAACAGCAGCGGCGCTACTGAGATGGGTAAAGTGAACGCTCGCCGCCAGGCCGCCGCCCAATTGGGCAACGCCGCCGCGGTGCGTAAACTGTTCGATGACATCGCTCCGCGCTTTGCCAATCGCAACGGCGGTTACACCCGCATGTTGCGCTTGACTCCCCGCCTTGGGGACGCGGCCGAGATGGTCTTACTCGAGCTGGTCGAGGGTTAATCCCCTCCCCGGCGCAAGTCCGATCGAAAGCGATCGGAATGGCACATTACAAAGTTATTCTTGCTTACGATGGCACGCACTTCCAGGGATTCCAGCGGCAAGGGACGAATCGCACCGTTCAAGCCGAAGTGGAAAACGCGTTACGCGGGTTGAACTGGGGTGGGCGAGCGATCCTGTCGGCGGGACGCACGGATACGGGCGTACACGCGGCAGGGCAGGTGGCGGCATTCGATTTGGAATGGACGCATCCGACCGAAGCGCTGGTGAAGGCCTTAAACGCGCACCTGCCGGAGGATGTGGCTGTGAAAAGCGCCGAAGTGGTTGGTGATGATTTTCATCCCCGCTATGATGCGCAGGAGCGCTGCTACCGCTACCGGATCTACCTCTCGCCACACCGCGACCCGCTGCGCGAACGCTTTGCCTGGCGCGTCTGGCCCGTTCCTGGGTTAGACTTGCTTAGGGCGGCGGCCCAACGGCTGACGGGCCGGCATGATTTTGCGGCGTTTGGAAATCCGCCGCGAGCCGGTGGCAGCACAGAGCGAGTGGTCTTTTCCTGCGGCTGGGAAGCCGAAGGAGACGAACTACGCTTTGAAGTCCGGGGCAATGCCTTTCTGTACCACATGGTACGCCGCATGGTGTACGTCCAGGTACAGACCGGGCAGAACCGGTTGAGTCTGGAAGCGATCGAAGAGGCAGTCCTGCAAGCTCGACCGTTACCTCCTGGTTTGGCAGCTCCTCAGGGGCTGGTACTCTGGGAAGTGCGCTATGGCATCTAAGCTGAACAGAGTTTTGGTAAGGTGAAACTATGGCAGTGGAGAAAACGTTTGTTATAAAAGGCACCCCAGAATCCAATTGGATTTTGGTGGACGCCGACGATCAGGGGCTGGGGCGCTTAGCGACTCAGATTACCCGTTTCTTGTTGGGCAAGCATAAGCCCACCTACACCCCTGGTGTAGATATGGGCGACTTCGTGGTGGTGGTTAACGCCTCCAAGCTGCGCCTGACCAACAAGCGCGAGACGACCAAGTTCTATCATCATCACACGGGTTTTCCGGGTGGGTTGAAGACCGTCAGCCTGCGCGACCAGATGCAGAAGTATCCCGACCGTGTGATTCGTTCAGCGGTTTGGGGTATGCTCCCGCACAACAAGATTGGCCGCCAGCTGATTAAGAAATTGAAAATATATGCCGGGAGCGAGCATCCTCACGAAGCTCAGAACCCGAAGCCGGTTGCATAAAGGAGCGAAAGCTATATGTCCGTTCAGTATTACGAAGGGATTGGTCGCCGAAAAGAAGCTTCCGCGCGCGTCCGTGTGATGAGCGGGGATGGTAAGTTCATCGTTAATGATAAGCCGGGCGAAGCCTATTTCACCCGCCTGGGTGATGTGGATGCCATTTTGGCTCCCATTGCGGCTTCGGGTCAGGATCGCTCAAGCCTGGACATCACCGTGGTGGTGAAGGGTGGCGGCGTGACCGGGCAGACTGATGCAGTGCAGTTGGGCGTGGCCCGCGCATTGGTTAAGATGTTCGGCACGGAGATGACTCCCCTTTTGCGAAAGGGTGGTTACTTGACTCGCGATGCTCGCATCAAGGAACGCAAAAAGCCAGGTCTCAAGCGCGCCCGCAAGGCCCCGACCTACACCAAGCGTTAATCCCGTGGATATCGGGCTGGGAGGAGTTGCCTCCAGTCGGATCATCTCATCTGCCTTTACAGCGTTTTGTCCTGGACGAAAGCCCAGGGCAAAACGCTTTTGTTTTGCTCTGGTACAATGTGGGGAATGATCAGAGAGTAAAGAATGTTACCGCATTTTTGGTTTACACAAGATGCTTCGCACCTTGTGTAAACCAAAAATGCGGATCTTTCCAACCTCTGGCTGAGCGGATGCAAAGGAATTTTGAATCATGAACAATCAACGTGGTATTGTCATTCTCGGATTGGGACCGGGCGACGCGGGACAATTGACGCGCCAGGCCTGGGATTGGCTTTCGGGGCTGGACGAGATTTATTTGCGCACGAAGCAGCATCCCACCGTGGCGGGGTTCCCGGCGGGGTTGACGGTGTATTCTTTTGATGATCTGTACGATCGGGGAGAGCAATTCGAGGCCGTCTATGCTGAAATTGTGGAGCGCGTGCTGGAATTGGCCCGCCGCCCCCAGGGTGTGACCTATGCGGTTCCGGGGCATCCTTTCGTGGCCGAATCGACCGCGCCGGAGATTGCGCGGCGGGCGAAAGTCGAAGGGCTGACGGTGAGGGTGATCGAGGGGATCAGCTTCCTCGAGCCGACCTTCACGGCGTTGGGGCTGGACCCTTATCCGCGGCTGACACTGGTGGATGCGCTGGAGCTGGGCAGCCTGCATGTGCCCAACTTCCCACCTGATTCGGCGGTCCTGGTAGCGCAGATCTACTCGCGCTCGATCGCTTCGGATGTGAAGCTAACCCTCAATGCGGTGTATCCCGACCAGCACCCCGTGCGGCTGGTGCACGCGGCGGGGACGATGGAAGAGCGGGTGGAGGACCTGGCTTTGTTCGAGATTGATCGCAGCGAGCACATTGGATTGCTGACGGCGCTGTATGTGCCTCCGCTGGACAGCGACACCTCGCTGGAGGGCTTCCAGGAGATTGTGGCCCACCTGCGCGCGCCGGACGGCTGCCCGTGGGATCGGGAGCAGACCTTGCAAAGCATGGGGGCGCAGCTTTTGGAAGAAGTTTATGAGGCGCTGGAGGCGTTGGACGCTGAGGACGCCGATGGGGTGCGCGAGGAGTTGGGGGATGTGCTTCTGCTGATCACCATGCTCAGCCAGATTGGCAGCGAAGAAGGGCTGTTCAACATGGCCGAGGTCATTCAGGGCATTCACCGCAAGATTGTGCGCCGCCACCCGCATGTGTTCGGCGAGGTGAACGTGGACGGCACCAGCGGCGTGCTGCGCAATTGGGAAAAGATCAAAGAAGAAGAACGCAAGCAGAACGGCAAGGAAGCCGCCGAGAAGGGCATTCTGGATGGCGTGAATAAGGCCATGCCGGCTTTGAAGCGAGCCCAGGCGTACCAGAGCCGCGCTGCGCACGTGGGTTTCGATTGGACAGAAATTGAAGGCGTGCGCGAGAAGGTGCTGGAAGAGTGGCGCGAGGTGAGCGAGGCGCAGGGCGAGGAGGTGGAAAAGGAGCTGGGTGACTTGATCTTCGCGGTGGTGAACCTGGTGCGCTGGTATAAAGTGGACGCGGAGACAGCCTTGCGCAAGGCCAGCCAGCGCTTTTACGAGCGCTTCCGGCACATTGAGCAGGGCGCGAAGACCAGCGGGCGGCCTTTGTCCGATTTGTCGATGGACGAGATGGAATCGCTTTGGCAGCAGGCCAAGCGCGCCGGGAAGTAATGGTTTGAGAGTTCCCGAGAAAAAGAAGTGGGTGGGGCGCATGCGCCCCACCCACTTCTTTTTCTCGGGACCCCTTTAGTTGCGGATTTTTAATAATATTAAACAATAACATTAAATATATTGAGATAAAATCAAGAAAATTGAATATATGCTTTTGAATAAATGAAGACAACCTCTTGACTTATTTGAATTATGTGATATGATGTTTTTAGAAATTAAAAACAGATTGGTCTCGGCGAGTTTACAAGCCTTGGCTCAATCAGGTTACCGGCTTTTTCGGGAGGTAAATATGGAACTCATCAGTTATCCTGTAGATATGGCGGCAAATCCCCTGATCGGCATTCGCTCAGGCGGAGACGTATACGTGAGGGGGTATGAGGGCAGCGAGATCCAGGTGGCTATCCGCGACCGGCGCCTGGTGCGCCTGGACAACGAATCGAGCGGCGTTTGGGTGGTGATCAAAGACAACGCCATCGTCAGTGTTCCCGCGGGCCTGCGGGTGCAGTTGGAAAAGGTGGGCGGCGATGGATTGGTGAGCGATTTAACCGCCAGGCTCGAGGTGGTAAAGGTGGGTGGCAATTTGGGCATCCAGGCTTGCGAGTCGGTGCTGGTGGAGAAAGTTGGCGGCGAGGTTTATGCGCGCGGCATTTTGGCCGACCTGACTGTGAGGCGTGTGGGGGGCAGCTTTGAGGGCGTGGACCTGACCGGGCCAGTGGTATGCGAATCGGCGGGCGGTGAGTGCCTGCTGGGCGTGAACAGCGGAGCGGTGCAGGTTCGTTCGGGCGGTGACTTGCACCTGGGACTGAAGAAAACCAATGGTGAAGAAGTGAATCTCCGCGCGGGCGGCGATATCTTTTTGTTTGTGCCGCCGGATGCCGATGCCAGGATTGAAGCCTCTAGCGGGGGCGCTTCGGTGCGCGTTTCGCTGGGGGGGGAGGTGTCGCGCATTGACGAGAAAGATTACTCGTTGACGTTGGGAGCCGGTGTGACGCCCATCAAGCTGCGCTCGGGTGGAGATGTGCGCATCAGCGACGAGGCTTGGAAGAGCGACCAACTGGAGTCGTTCTTCAACCGCTTGCAAGAGCGCTGGAGCCGCTGGGAAACGGGGCGGTTTGAACCGTGGAATGAATGGCAGACCTCCTATGAGGAGCGTATCCGCCAGCGGTCAGAGGAGGCAGTTCGGCGGGCTGAAGAGCGAGTGCGCGCGGCGATGGAGCGCATTGAGCAGCAGACGGCGCATTTTGGGCACATCGGGCACGCCTGGGATGACATGCGCTGGCCGAATACGCCGGTGCCGCCCGTACCTCCGGTTCCGCCTGTGCCTCAGGCGCCGGTGCAGCCACCCAAACCGGTTGTATCGGTGGAGGAGCGTTTGATGATCTTGCGGATGCTGCAAGATCATAAGATTAGCGTGGAAGAGGCCGAGCAGTTGCTGGCTGCCTTGGAGGGGAAAGCGGAATAACCCGATATAGTGTCGAAAAATCGCAGACCCGACGGGTTTCGAAAACCTGTCGGGTCTTTTGGTTGAGATATGCTCATTGGAAAGACGTTATCTTCCTTTATAATGGGGCGCATGAGAAAACGCCGACAAAAACAAAAAACACCGTGGCGCTGGCTGCTTCTGGTCTGGAGTGTGGGCATGATTGGGCTGCTGGCCGCAACCTTTTTACCGGCCCGTACAGAGTCGATCGTTCTTCCCTTTGGTCCGCTGCAAGCCCTGGATGGCCGCTCTTTTGAGATGCCTGGGCGAACACTGGAAGTGACGTGGCCGGCTTTTTTACGCGTTGGCGAGAGCGGCTCAGTTGAGGTAGAAATTTCGGCTGGAGGGCAGCCAGAGGGTCTTTCTATGACATCGGCGGCGCGCCTGGATTTGCCTGCAATGGCGGGCCAGCCTGCCGAGGTGGGGGAGATGCTGATGGACGGGCAGCCGGTGCGCTTTGCCTGGGATGTGATCGCCCATGAGCCGGGGCAGCAAAAGGGGCTGCTGTGGCTGTCAATTTGGGTAGAGGATGGAGAGGCGCCTGGGCAGGAGATTGCCGTGATGGCGCGCCCGGTGCAGATCCCGGTGCGCAACCCACTGGGCTGGCGAATCGCCGCAGGGGTGGGGTTGCTATTGAGTGGCACGGGCGCGTTCATCTTGCGGCGCTTGAACCGATGAAGTGTTGAATTCACCCGTGTTCTTTTGTACAATGATGGTAACTGCTCAGAGGGTGGGGAAAGCCCCTGAATTTGAGGTGTATGTGGGGTGCGAAGCACCCCACATACACCTCAAATTCAGGCCTCTTCCACCTCTGGCTGAGTAGTAACCAATGATGTAGGTATATTTGGTTGTAGGAAAACTGCACCAGCCTGTGGGGGTTGCTCTCAGAAGTTTTATGATAAAATTCTAATAGTCAGTTTGACCCTTTTTACTCTATTTTCTCTAATAATGGTCTGTGCGTTGGCGGCGAAATAAGACGCAAGAAGCGCCAACCAATTCAATAATATAGGCCCTCAGACCTCATAGGAGCGCATATGTTGAATGACTGGTTGTTCGTGGGCATCTTCTTTGTGGTTGCCATGTTTTTGCCTGCTGCAGCAATCACAATCGCTGGATTCCTGGCGCCAAAAAAGCCAAACCCGATCAAAAATTCAACTTATGAATGTGGCATTGAGACGGTCGGCCCGGCCTGGATCCAATTTAAGGCGCAGTATTACGTCTTTACCCTGGTCTTCCTGGTTTTCGACGTGGAAATGGTGCTGCTCTTCCCCTGGGCGGTGGCTTACAACCAGATGAAGTTGTTTGCCATTGTCGAAGGGGTGTTGTTCGTTCTGATCTTGCTGGGCGGACTGGTGTACGCATGGAAGAAGCGCGCCCTGGAATGGGTCTGAGAAAGGAGGGAGCAGCATGAGTTTCTGGTACGATCCTGTAGCGTTCATTGCGGAATGGCTGCGTGGCGTGTTGCTGGGCTGGGGGATGGCTCCCGAGGGGGCTGCTTTTGTCCTGACGGCCCTGGGCGCCGCGATTATGCCGCTTCTGGCGATGTTGTTTGTCATTTTCCTGATCTGGTATGAGCGTAAATTGATCGGGCGCATTCAGAACCGGTTTGGACCTAACCGGGTGGGGCCCTTTGGCCTCATCCAGCCCTTTGCCGATATGCTCAAGATCTTTATTAAAGAGTACATCACGCCTATTGGAGCCGATTGGCTGCCCTATAATTTGGCGCCGGTGCTCTCGGTGGGGGGCGTGCTGCTGATTTGGGCCGTGATTCCTTTCTCGGCGACGATCATGGGCGTGAATCTGAATGTTGGATTGGTTTATATCATTGCCGCCGGTGGGCTGGGGGCGCTGTCCTTCTTGCTGGCGGGTTGGGGTTCCAACAACAAGTACGCCATGATCGGCGGGTTCCGCTCGGTGGCGCAGTTGATCTCATACGAAGTGCCAATGGTAGTTTCGCTGCTCATGCCGGTGATGTTAACGGGCTCGTTGGGGATTAACGATCTGGTGAAGGCACAGACCATCCCGTTCATCGTGACGCTTCCGGCGGCGGCGGCAATCTTCTTCATCACCTCGGTGGCTGAAGCAGGGCGCGCGCCGTTTGACCTGGTGGAAGCCGAGTCTGAGCTGGTGGCGGGTTTCAACGTAGAATATTCCGGTTTGAAGTTCGGCATGTTCTTCGTTGGTGAGTTCTTGCACGCCTTCACCATCTCGCTGTTGTTCTCGACGTTGTTCCTGGGCGGCTGGCGCGGGCCGGGCGCCGAGACTTATCCGCTGCTGGGCTTCCTTTATTTGGTAATCAAAACATTCCTGGTGTACTTTGTGGTGATCCTGTTCCGCGGGTCGCTGCCGCGTTTCCGCATCGATCAGATGATGGACCTCACCTGGAAGGTGCTGACCCCTCTGGCGCTGGTTTCGTTGGTTGTTACCGCGCTGTTGGCGAAGCCCCTAGCCGGCATTCCGGCGCTTCAAGCAGTGGTGTTGTTTGTGGTGAATGCCATTCTGCTGATGGTGTTCTTTAGCGTGGCGGGTAAGCGCGCCACGCCCAAGCGGGCGATTGTTGGCAAGCCGCGCCCGCTGGCCACTCCGCATCACGAAGATGTGTCTGCTTAAATCCTGACCACGGAGCGAAACGATGACTGGACTGCAGGTGGTTTTTCTCTTGATCGGGGCGGTGACCCTGGCTTCGGCGGTGATGGTTGTTGCTGCCAAGCGGGTGATGCATGCCGCGCTGTGGTTGATTTTGGCGCTGGTGGGCGTGGCGGCTGCTTACGCGACGCTGGAAGCCAGTTTCTTTGCCGTTATGCAGGTGGCCGTGTACGTGGGGGCGATTGCCATTCTGATCATCTTTGCGGCGATGCTCACCCGGCGCTCGATGGAAGATGACCCGGCGCGCCTGAACAAGGGCTGGCCGGCGGCGCTGTTGGCCGCGGGCGGGCTGCTGGCGGGGCTGGTGTACCTGTTCTCGCGCTGGACGGGGTTTTCCAGCCCAGCGCGGGCCTTGCCCGAGGGCGGCGAGAACATTGCCGCGCTGGGGCTGGCGTTGACCGCCCCGGAGGGGTTCCTGGTGCCGTTCGAGGTAGCTTCGCTGCTGCTGGTGGCGGCTATGATTGGCGCAATTTACGTGGCGGGAGACCTGCGCAAGTGACGGCGCATCCTGGCAGAAGGAGGGGAGTGTGATCCCACTTTCATGGTACTTGATCTTTGCAGCCTGTTTGTTTTGCATCGGTTTATTTGGCGTGCTGGCCCGCAAAAACGCGGTGACCATTTTGATGGGCATTGAGTTGATGCTGAACGCCGTGAACATTAACCTGCTGGCCTTTTGGCGCTATCTGTGGGCGCCGAAGGCGGACGGGCAGGTGTTTGTGGCTATTGTGATTGTGGCTGCCGCCGCTGAAGCAGCGGTGGGGTTGGCGTTGATCATCTCCGCTTACCGCCGCCGCCAAACCGTGAACGCCAACGAGATGGATATGCTCAAGGGCTAGGGGAGGAACGATGACCACTGAATCCTTAATCTGGCTCCTTCCGCTTCCACCGCTGGCGGCCTTCCTGCTAATTGTGCTGTTCACCAACCGCAGCAAAGCCCTCAGCCATTCACTGGCGCTGGCAGGGGCTGGGACTGCCTGGTTGGGCAGCATGATCGTTTTCTTCAGGGCGGTTGGTCAACACGACCTGGCGGAAAATCCCATTCATATCTCTTTTAACTGGCTGCCGATGGTGGACGAGTGGTTTAAGATGGGGGTGATGATCGACCCGGCGGGCGCGGTGACGCTGTTCTTCGTAGCCTGGACCGTGCTGATGATCTTTATCTACAGTGTGGGGTACCACAACTTTGGGCAGCCCAAAGGCGACCACGACCGGCCCGGTTTGCCGCCGCACGGCGCAACCGTTGGTGACAAGAAGCACGCCCACAAGGTGCCTTCGGTAGAGCCGATGTACTCGCGCTTTTTCGCCTTGATCAGCCTGTTTGCCTTCGCCATGTTCCTGCTGGTGGTGAGCGATAACCTGCTTCTGTTCTACATCGCCTGGGAGATCATGGGTTTCTGCTCGTATGCGTTGATCGGTTTCTGGTACGGTAAAGAATCGGCGCGCAACGCGGGGGTGAAGGCCTTCCTGACCACCCGTGTGGGCGACGTGTTCATGCTGCTGGGTATCGTCGGATTGTACTCGGCCACGGGCAGCCTGAACTTCCATGAGGTTTTGGGCAACCCCGATACCCTGGCGAAACTGGCCGCGGCAGACTCGGGCGTGCTGGGGCTTTCGCTGGCGGGTTTGCTGGGTATTTTGCTGTTCATCGGCACGGTGGGCAAGAGCGCGCAGTTCCCGCTGCACGTTTGGCTGCCGGATGCAATGGAAGGCCCCACACCGGTCTCAGCCATGATCCACGCGGCGGCGATGGTTTCGGCGGGCGTATTCCTGGCTGTGCGCACCTTCCCGCTGGTCTCGGCGGGGCGGGTGGGCGAAGAACTGACCTCGGCGATGATGGTGATGGCTTTTATCGGCGCGTTTACGGCCCTGTTCGCCTCGACCATTGCTCTGGCGCAAAATGACATCAAGCGCGTGCTGGCCTACTCGACCATCGCGCAGCTTGGCTATATGATTGCCGCGTTGGGTGTGGGGGCTTATGTTGCGGCGGTGTTTCACCTGGTGACGCACGCTTTCTTCAAGGCGCTGCTCTTCCTGGGCTCGGGTTCGGTGATCCACGGCATGGAGCACGGCGTGCTGCATACGGGTGAAAAGATCGACCCGCAGGACATGTACAATATGGGCGGGTTGAAAGATAAGATGCCGGTCACCTTCTGGACTTTTGTGGCCGGCGGGCTGGCGCTTTCGGGTTTTCCGCTGGTCACTGCCGGGTTCTGGTCGAAGGATGAAATCCTCACTGGGGCATTTGGCGGGCACCACTGGTGGGTGTTTGGCACGCTGGCCGTTTCGGCCCTGCTGACAGCCTTCTACACGATGCGCCAGATCACGCTGACCTTCCTGGGCAAGCCGCGCACCAAGAGCGCCGAGCACGCCTCGGAGAACAAGACCGTGATGGTGGGACCGCTAGTGGTGCTGGCGGTCTTCGCGGTGGGCGCCGGCTGGGCAGGCATCCCCGAGAAGTTCCCCTTGCTGGGTGGGTTGATTCCCAACTGGTTTGGCGAGTTTGTGGGCAGCATGCTGCACGAAGAGGCCCACCACGCCGAGAGCATTGTGCCTTTGCTGACCTCGCTGGTGGTGTCGCTGGGTGGCCTGTACCTGGGTTACATGGTGTACCGCGACGTGAAGCAGGGCAGCCCCGATCCACTGGCGCGGATGGGCTTCCTCTACAAAGTATTCAAGTACAAGTACGGCATCGACGAGTTGTATCATGATGTGTTCATCCGCCCGGCAGTGTGGATTTCAGAGGTGTTCACCTACCGCTGGATCGATAAGGGTTTGCTGGATGGAATCATCGAAGGGATTGGCAAGGTGGCCCTGACCCTGGGCCGGTTGGTGCGTAATTACATCGACATTCCCTTGTGGAACGAGGGCATGACCGACGGCGTGGGCGGGGGCGTGCGCCGCACGGGTGATGCGTTGCGTCCGGTGCAATCCGGGCGGGTTCAAATGTATATGGTGCTGGCGGTGCTGCTGGTCTTGGTAGCGTCGGTACTCTTCTTATTCTTTGCGGCCTAGCCGGGGAGGGAGCCAGAGAATGAACTTCATCTCCGATCATCTGCTTACCCTGATCCTCTTCTCGCCGACGCTGGTGGCGCTGGTGCTGATGCTGATACCTTCGGGCAACAAGCAGGCCCTGCGCTGGACGGCCCTCATCGGCAGTCTGATTCCCTTTGGGCTGTCACTGGGCTTGTGGGCCGGGTTTGACCCCGGCGGGGCCAAGTTCCAGTTCGCCGAACAGGCCAACTGGTACCCGGCTATTGGCTCCAGCTACCACGTCGGCGTGGATGGCATCGCCTTGACCATGGTGGTGCTGACCACCTTGCTGACGGTTATTTCGATTTTGGCTTCGTTCAGCATTACCGAAAAGGTCAAGGCCTTCATGGCCCTGTTCCTGGTGCTGGAGACGGGCATGTTGGGCGTGTTCGTATCGTTGGACCTGCTGCTCTTCTTCGTCTTCTGGGAGATTGGCCTGGTGCCGATGTACTTCCTGATCAGCCAGTGGGGCGGCGAAAAGCGCAACTATGCTTCGCTCAAGTTCATCCTGTACACCATGGGTGGGTCGTTGGGCCTGCTGCTGGCTACCCAAATGATCGGCGTGCTGACGGGCACTTACGACCTGCCCAGGCTGCTGGAGTTGTGGCCGGCTTACCAGGTTTCGGGGAACGTGCTGTTTGGGCTGCCGCTGGCAACGGTCAAATCGATTGCCTTCTGGGCCTTTGTGATTGCCTTCGCGGTCAAGGTGCCGGTGTGGCCTTTCCACACCTGGCTGCCGGATGCGCACACCGAAGCGCCCACGGCGGGGTCGATGATCCTGGCGGGCGTGCTGCTGAAGCTGGGCGCCTTCGGCTTCATCCGGTTGGTGCTGCCACTGTACCCGGCGGAATCGCAGCAATATGCGGGCTGGCTGGCAGGGCTGGCCACCCTGGCGATCATCTTCGGGGCCTTTGGGGCTTTTGGGCAAAACGACTTCAAGCGTTTGGTGGCCTATTCGTCGATCAACCACATGGGTTTCGTGATGCTGGGCGTGGCGGCCATGGCCGCAGCCCCAGGCACCGCCGATGCGGTCATTGCCCTGAACGGCTCGGTGCTGCAAATGTTCAACCACGGCCTATACTCGGCGGGGATGTTCTTCCTGGTCGGGGTAATTTACGAGCGGGCGCACACTCGCGATTTGAGCAAGTTTGGCGGGTTGTGGGCGCTGTTGCCGGTCTACGGCACGATCTTGATCTTTGTCTCGATGGCTTCGCTGGGGCTGCCCGGCCTGAACGGCTTCGTGTCCGAGTTCCTGGTGGTGCGGGGGGCCTGGCCGGTGTTGCAAGTTGCCACGGCGCTCTCGATGATTGGTTTATTCTTCACCGGGGCCTACACGCTCAAGGGGCTGTGGACGGTGCTGCACGGGCCGCTGAACGAGCATTGGAAGGGTCACCTGACCGAGATCAATGCCCGCGAAATTATTGTCATCGCGCCGCTGATGGTCTTGATCGTCGTGATCGGCGTCTGGCCGGCCTGGATCCTCGATATCATTAACCGCGCCGTGAGCATGTGGTTCTAAGGAGCGCAGGATGGGATTTCCTATTCTTAGCCTGATCATCTTCCTCCCCCTGGCCGCCGGGCTGATCATCCTGGCGCTTCCGGCTGACCGCAAGCTGGCCATCAAGGGGATTGCCCTGGGGGCGGGCGTGCTTTCCCTGGTGCTGGCCGTCATTGTGTATGCCGGGTATGACCTGGCGCAGGGCGGCTACCAGTTCGTAGAGCGGATGCCGTGGCTGCCGGCCCTGGGCATTTCGTACTATGTGGGTGTAAACGGCATGTCCGTTCCACTGGTGCTGCTGGGCGCGCTGGTCATCACCGCGGGTGTGATGATCTCCTGGCGGGTGGAAGACCGCCCGCGGGAGTTCTTCTCGTTCATGATGTTCCTGGGCGCCAGTGTGCAAGGCGTGTTCTGCTCGCTAGACCTGTTCATGTTGTTCTTCTTCTACGAACTGGCGGTGTTCCCCAAATATCTGATGATCGCTATTTGGGGCTCGCCCAAGACCCGCGATTACGGCTCGATGAAGTTGACCCTGTACCTGTTCATCGGCTCAGTCATCTCCCTGGTGGGCGTGCTGGCCATGTACTTTGCCGCCGGGCAGAAGACCTTCGATATGCTGGTGCTGGAAAATGCGGGCTTCTCGATGGCCTTCCAGCAGACCTGGTTCCTGGTGGTGTTTGGCGGCTTTGCCGTGCTGGGCGGCATCTTCCCCTTCCATTCCTGGGCCCCCGATGGGCACGTGGCGGCTCCGACGGCTATCTCGATGCTGCTGGCGGGCGTGGAAATGAAGGTGGGGGCGTTTGCCGCGCTGCGCGTGGCCATCATGCTGCTGCCCGAAGGCGCTCGCTACTGGTCGCTGCTAATTCTGATTTTGGGAACCATCAACGTGGTCTATGGGGCGTTCATCGCCCTGATCCAGACCGATTTCAAGTATGTCATCGGGTTCTCTTCGGTGTCGCACATGGGGTTGGTGTTGATCGGTTTTGCCACCCTCTCGCGCGAGGGGCTGCTGGGCGCGGGCATGCAAATGTTCTCCCACGGCATCATGACGGCTCTCTTCTTTGCTGTGGTCGGTATGGTCTATGACCGCACGCACACACGCAACATCGGCGAGTTGGGAGGGCTGTTCCAGAAGATGCCCATCGCGGCGATCGGCTTTATTGTTGCCGGTCTGGTGTCGATGGGTATGCCGGGCTTCTCGGGCTTTGTGGCCGAATTTCCCATCTTCATGGGGGCCTGGCGGGTGCTGCCACTGGTGGCGATTATCGCCATCCTGGGCGTGATCATCACCGCGGGCTACATCCTGCTGGTCATGCGGCGGGTGTTCTTTGGCAAGCTGCCCGAGGCGTTTGAGAAGTCGGTGACCGACATCACGGTGATGGATAAGATCGTGGTGGGGGTGCTGGTCCTGCTGATGGTGGTAATTGGGGTGTTCCCCAGCTTGATGACAACGATGATCGAATCCGGCGTGAACCAAATCCTGGCGCTGGTGGGAGGTGCATAGGTGACCGGAGCCTTCGAACTCTCGATGATCCCGGCAGTACTGCCGGAAATAATGCTGATCCTGCTGGCGGTGCTGGTGTTGGTGTTAGACCTGGTCTACCGCGACCGTGAGAACTCAGCTCTGGGCTGGATTACGGCCATAGGGTTGTTAGTGGCGGCTGGATTGGGGGTGGCCTTCTCGCGCCCCGCCAGCGAGCCGGTTCTGCTGTTTGGCGGAATGCTGCGCCAGGATTGGCTGACCTTCACCTTCCGGCTGATCTTTATGGTGGGCGCCGCGCTGACCGCCCTGGTGGGGACGGAGAAATCGGGCAAGCACCTGGGTGAATATTACCTGCTGCTGATCATCTCGACCCTGGGCATGAGCTTGATGGCCAGTTCGGCCAATTTGATCATGCTTTACCTGGCCATTGAGACGACCTCGATCCCCCTGTACATCCTGGCGGGGTTCAAGGTGACGGATCAAAAGTCGGTCGAGGCGGGGATCAAATACCTGCTGTTTGGGGCCATGACCTCGGCGGTCATGCTGTACGGCTTCAGCCTGCTGTGGGGTTTCAGCGGGACGACGAGCCTGTATGAACTGGCGGATGCGCTCAAGGCCGGGTCGGCGCCGCCGGTGCTGATGGGCGGGCTGGCGCTGCTGGTGCTGGTGGGGTTTGGCTTCAAGGTGTCGGCGGCCCCGCTGCACTTCTGGGCGCCGGATGTGTATGAAGGCGCGCCCACGCCCGTGGCGGGTTTCCTGTCCACGGCCTCCAAGGCGGCGGGGTTCGCCGTGCTGGCGCGGGTGCTGCTGGCGGTTTTCCCCGATTCGCTGCCCTTCTGGACGGTGGTGATTGCGGTGCTTGCGACCGTCAGCATGATCCTTGGGAACGTGCTGGCCCTGGTGCAGCGCAACATCAAGCGCTTGCTGGCCTATTCCTCCATCGCCCAGGCCGGGTACATCTTAGTGGGGGTGGCGGCGGGCAACGAATTAGGCGTGACCGGAGTGGTGTATTATCTGGCTTCCTACCTGGTGACCAACCTGGCTGCCTTTGGCATTGTCTGGCTGGTGGGGCGGCAGGTAGGCTCGGACGACCTGGATGCTTACGCCGGGCTGGGCAAGCGCAATCCGGCCGTGGCGCTGGCCATGCTGCTGGCACTGCTCTCGCTGGGCGGCGTGCCGCCGCTGAGCGGCTTCTTCGGCAAGTTGCTGGTGTTCGGCGCGGCAGTGCAGGCCGGGCAGTTCTGGCTGGCCTTTGTAGGTGTCATCACCTCAGTGATCGGCCTGTACTACTACCTGACGGTCATGAAGATCATGTACCGGCCAGGAACAGACGAGCAGCCGCTGCCGATGACGCCCGCCTGGCGCACGGCGCTGCTGGCGTGCGTGGCGGGGATGATCTTCCTGGGGGTGGCCTTTGCGCCGTGGTACGGCTGGGCCACCGCGGCGGCAGGAAGCTTGTTTTAGTGCTTTTTAGTATAGACCCTAAGGGTTTTCCGAAACCCTTAGGGTCTTTTTTGTACACATTCCTTACTTTATTTGACGGATTAACTCCAGATATAGTATAATTTTGGACGATGAGCGGGAACCTGAATCCACAACCCAAGAACAGTAAGTATTGGTTAAATTTAACCCTGGCAGGGGTGGTGGTGCAGGTTGGCTGCCTGACCCTGGTGATCATTCTGGTGGCGCTGTTTGGCGGGTTGTGGTTGGATGCTCGTTTCCAAACGAAGCCGGTGATCACGCTGGTGCTGGTGTTCGCAAGCATCCCGGTTTCATTGGTTTTGATGTTCGTGATCGCCCGCTCGGCGGCAGCAAAGATTAAGGCAAATGTAGAAGAACAACGCAAAGAGGAGGCCGGAATTGGCAAACCTTTTTAAGGGAAATGGTCCGCTCGGCATTAAGCACCGCTGGTGGGTGCTGTTGTTTATCATCCTGAATATCGTTTCGGTTGTGCTGATCGCGCCTGTTCTCCCACATATTCAGGTGGCCCCCGAAAATGTTTCTCACGACCCGCTGTTCAGCCTGCCGGTGCTGGGTGATTTCTACCTGACCAACACGCTGATTATGCTGGTTTTGGTGGATATCTTGATTGTACTGCTGGCATTGGGTGTGCGCAACGCGGTCCGTGACAATGCGCTGTCTCCCAAGGGCATCGGCGCGGCGATGGAATTGGCCGTAGAAGCGCTGTACAACCTGACCGAGACTACGGCGGGTAAATACACCAAGACCATCTTCCCCTGGTTCGCCACTATCGTTATCCTGGTGCTGGTGGGCAACCTGGCCAAGCTGATCCCGATTGGCGAGACGTTTGGCGTGTTGCACGAGACGCATGGGGAAGGGCACGCGATCCGGGAACTGTGGGCGGGCGGCCCCGTCACCCTCTTGAATGAGAAAGGGGATTACGGCATCATTCCATATTTCCGCGGTATTCCAACCGACTTGAACTTCACTTTGGCGCTGGCGTTGATCGCCGTGGTGGCCATTCAGGTGGTTGGTTTCAAAGCCCAGGGCCCGGCCTATTTGCTCAAGTTCTTCAACGTCACCAATCTGTTCAAAAAGCCCTTTTTCGGGGTCATGGACTTCCTGGTAGGTGTTCTGGAATTGATCTCAGAGTTCGCCAAGGTGCTCTCGTTTGCCTTCCGGTTGTTCGGCAATATGTTCGCGGGTGCGGTGCTGTTGTTCTTGATTTCATCGTTTGCGGTAGTAAACGTTTTCTTCCCGTCGTTTATCTTGATGTTTGAGTTCTTCATTGGGCTGATCCAGGCGTTTGTGTTCGGTATGCTGACGATGGTCTTTATGGCGCAAGCCACCAAGGGCCACGGCGGCGAGGAACACGCCGAAGAAGCCCATGCTGCGTAATCTTTGAAAATTGGACACAAATCTCTTTGAGGAGGAGTAACCCATGACTGGTGACATCGTTGAAGCTGCGAAATTTATCGCTGCGGGCCTGGCCATGATCGGCGCGGCTGGTGCGGGTGTTGGGATTGGTTTGAGCGTGCAGGGCGCGCTGGGCGGCATGGCCCGCAATCCCGATGCGTACGGCAACCTGTTGACCAACATGATCCTGGGCATCGCCTTCTCGGAAGCGATCGCGATCTACTGTTTGGTCATCGCGTTTATGATGATGTTTGTTGTGTAATTCAGCGAGCAATAAAGGAGGGATGCTTTGGAAGCACTAGGAATTAACCTCGGGTATTTGCTCGTCTTTACCCTCAACTTCTTCATAATTTTGATGGTATTGCGTGCCTGGGTGTACAAACCCTTGCTGGGCATGCTGGAAAAACGCCGCCTGACTGTGGCGCAGGGCCTGGAAGATGCGCGCATTGCCGCCGAGGCGCGGGCCAACGCCGAGAAGGAAGCCGCCGAAGTGGTGGCGGAGGCGCAGGCCAAGGCCGCCGAGATCGTGGCGGATGCGACCAAACGTGCCGATGAAGTGGCGAAAGATATCCACGCTCAGGCCGAAGCCGAGGCCGGAAAAGCCCGCAGTGGCGCCCTGGCCGAGCTGGAAGGCGAGCGCAACCGCATGCTGGCCGAGCTGCGCGGGCAGGTGGTGGGAATCTCCATCGCCGCGGCCCAGAAGCTGATCGGCGAAAACCTGGACGACAAACGCCAGCGCGTGCTGCTGGATGAGTTCTTCGCGGGCGTCAAGGGCGGCAAGGTAGTCGTGCTGGAAGGCGCCGCGGTGAGCGCGGGCCAATCGGCCGAGGTGACCAGCGCGCTGCCGCTGACGGATGCCGAGCAGGAAACCGTCAAGAAGGACGTGCTTTCCAAGCTGGGCGGGGCCGCCACGGTCAGTTTCCGCGTGGACCCGGCCATTTTGGGCGGGTTGGTGGTGCGCCTGGG
>JAFGLU010000119.1 GCA_016927865.1 Anaerolineaceae bacterium | reverse complement strand
TCCTGTTCTGATTTTGGTGTGGAAACCTTATCTTAACTGGTTGGCTCTCTTTTTGACCACCTTTCTAACAACTTTTGAGTGCACCCGTGATGCCGCCTTGCGACTGAGAACAACCATGCTATGGTACAATTAGCCAATTATCGCAAGACCAAGGGACCGCCTGATTTTGTTGTATGTTGAAATCTCAAAAACCAAAAATCGAAAAAATATATGACAGCGCCCAGCGCCGTAATCCGGCGCTAGACGAGTTGTATGAAGTTTTTAATTATCGCTATCTGATCCTCCAGCTCACACGCCGGGACGTTCTGACACGCTATAAACGTTCGGCGCTGGGAGTGGCCTGGACCATGCTGAACCCGCTGGGGATGATGATTGTTTTGAGCCTGGCGTTCTCACATGTTTTTCGCTTTGAAACCGTATACGGCTACCCGGCCTTTGTTCTCAGCGGCCTCATCGCCTGGAATTTTTTCTCCCAGACCACCACTGCTGCTATGGTGAACCTGGTGTGGGGCGGCGGGCTGCTGCATCGAATCTATATGCCGCGCACTTCTTTTGCATTGGCGGCAATTGCCACCGGGCTCATAAATGTGACTTTATCTCTGGTGCCGCTGATTCTGGTCATGCTGGTCACCGGGGTTCCTGTGCGCGCGACGTTATTATTTATCCCAATCCCAATCCTGCTGCTTGCGATGTTCGCCCTGGGGATGGGGCTAACCATTTCGACCGTGGCGGTCTTTTACCCCGACGTCGCTGAAATGTACGCCATCGCGATCGTGGGCTGGATGTATATCACTCCTGTCATCTACCCGATGGAAATTCTGCCCGAGTCGTATCGCTTTTGGATCTCGAATCTTAATCCAATGTACTACTTTATCAATCTTTTCCGGGCCCCACTTTATTACGGCAGGATACCCAGCATGGAAGAAATCCTTCCGGCAGTCATTTTTGCTCTGGCTGCGTTGGTGATCGGCTGGTTGTTCTTTACCCACCGCTCGGATGAATTTGCTTACCGAGTCTAAAATGGAAAGTCTCCACCCCAACCCTGAGTATGCGATTACGCTGTCCGGTGTTTCGGTAAAGTACCGGGCACCGAATGAGCGGGTCGGCACATTAAAAGAGTATGTGATCCGGCGCCTGCAAGGGCGGATTAAACATGCCTCCTTCTGGGCCTTGCGAGATATCACCTTCGATGTAAATCGGGGTGAGGTGTTTGGTTTGATCGGCCACAATGGGGCGGGGAAAAGCACCCTCTTGAAGGTCATTGCGCGTGTGCTGCGGCCCAGCGAGGGACGGGTAGTGATTCGCGGGCTGGTCGCCCCCCTGCTTGAGTTAGGGGCTGGTTTCCATCCAGAATTAAGTGGCCGCGAAAATGTGATTTTAAATGGGGCAATGTTCGGCTTTTCACGCCTCGAAATGGAAGACAAAGTAGAAAGGATCATTGAGTTTTCTGAACTGCGTGATTTCATCGATGCCCCGATGCGGACGTATTCATCGGGGATGTGGGCCAGGTTGGGCTTTGCCGTGGCAACCGATGTGAACCCCAGCATTCTGATTCTCGATGAAGTCCTGGCCGTGGGCGATGAAGCTTTTCAGAGAAAATGTATCGCCAGGATTGAAGAATTTCGGGAAGATGGGGCAACGATCCTGCTGGTCACACACAACACGACGCTGGTCGAACAAATGTGTCAGCGCGCGGCTCTGCTGGATCACGGACATTTGAGGATGGTCGGCGAAGCTGGACAAGTCGCCGCAGCATATCGTCAAAGCCAGACGGCCTGATTTGTGGCTCCATGATTTGAGAGGAATTTGTGACCATTCGCTACCGCCAGATCGAAGGCCTTGAAGTAATATCCATCGGCGAGCGCAAAGCGTTGGCTTATCCGCAGGGAGGCCGGGTGTTTGTCGATGATTGGATGCTCGAACTTTGGCGATACGCAGAAGGCAAGACGCTGGCTGAGGTACTCGCCGGGTATGCTCTACGCTCCAAGTCGATGGATGATGTTCGGACAGGGCTGGTTTGCCTAGTTAATGCCGGCTTCCTACACCGAGAAGGCGTTGAGGAGACCGAAATAGCAATCGCCACAGAAACGACTTCTAACGGCCCGCTGGTTTCAGCAATCATCATCGGCTACGAGGGCCAGCAATGGCTTGAGGAATGCATCCCCTCTCTACTCAACCAGACGTACCAGCCCGTGGAAATTGTTGTAGTCGACAATGCATCCCCCCGGCAGGAAATGACCGAGTGGATTGGCCGCACCTATCCGCAGGTGATTTTAAAGCGGCTGGATACGCCGCTGTCTTTCGCCGCGGCGAATAACCTTGGCATCACCCTGGCACACGGAGAATTTCTGCTGTTTATCAACCAGGATGTCAAGCTCGATTCACGAGCAGTTGACCGTCTCGTCGAAACGGCTGGACGTCAGGATAATTGTGCAGCCGTGGGGGCCAAACTCCGTTTCTGGTGGGCACCTGCTTTTCTGAATGGGTTAGGCAACTATGTCCCCGATCATTCCTGGGGTAGTGACTTGGGGATTGGGCAGCTGGATTTGGGACAGTTAGACAGGCTTTCTACCCTGCCATCGATGTGTCTGGCCTGCGCGTTAATTCCACGGACCGCATGGCTGGCGGTGGGGCCGATCGATGACGGGTTCCCGATGTACTACGAGGACAGCGATTGGAGTTACCGCGCCAGGCTGCTCGGATTTCAGATTCTGGCCGCGCCGGACGCCATTGCTTACCATGCTTTTGGAGGACGGGTTCCCAGCGGTGAGAGCGGGAGATTGACACCTAAAAAACAAAGCAACGCCAGCTACGGCAGGATGCGGTTCATCCTCAAGTTGTCCGATCACCCGCATAACCGCCCGTATATTAGCAATTATATCCGGGAGGATTTCCGCCAGTTCTTGGCCTCCGTGGCCCGCCTGCGGCTTGCCAATGCGGCTGCTTACCCGAAAGCTTACTTGCGCCTCGCCCGCGATTACCGTGCGATTCGCAGCGCCTACGCTGCCCTCAAACCGCGCGTTGTTCGAGACCCTGAAGATGTATTTACACTTCCGCCCAACCTGCCCTCCAGCCTGATCTACAACGGGCTGCCACTTTTGACCGAAATACAGGTAAGGCAGGAATATAAGCCAATGATCTTAATGGGAAGGACGAGGAAAATGCCCGAATTTTCAACCTTTGAGCGCCGGGCGAACCTGCTGATCATCAGCAATGATATTGTAGACCACAAAATGGCTGGGCCGGGGCTGCGCTACCTGGAAATGGCCAGAGCGTTGGCAGATAATCTTGAAGTTACACTGGCAGTTCCCAACGAAACCAACCTGGAGGTTCCAGGGGTTCGCATCGTTGTCTATCGCGAAGACGTCCCTGCGTCCCTGGAGGTTCTGGTGCAGAACCATGAGCAATGCCTGGTTTCTGGGTACATGGTCCTGAAGTTCCCATTCCTCAGCCAGATTCGCACCCGGATCATTGTGGATTGGTACGACCCATTCTTCTTGGAAAATTTTTACTATTATCAAAAAGACACCCTGGACAGCCAGTCCATTCATAACCAGATGGCAATCGAGGTGGTTAATCAGCTCGCACGTATCGGTGATTTTTTCATCTGCGGTAATGAACGCCAGCGCGACCTGTGGATCGGTATCCTTTCCGCCAATGGGCGGGTAAATCCCTATACGCTTCCGCAAGATCAGTCGCTTCGCCGGTTAATTGATGTGGTCGGCGTGGGGATTCCATCCCGGTCTCCCAATCGCCGTCCATTTTTGAAAGGCGTTCATCCGGCGTTTCCGCCCGATAGTCGCATTGTGCTTTGGGGCGGCGGGATTTGGAACTGGTTGGACCCACTGACGCTGGTGAAGGCCTGGAAAGCTGTCCTGGATGAATATCCCCTGGCTCGTTTGGTCTATCTGGGAACTCGCCATCCCAATCGCCAGGTTCCTCAACATGAGATTGTCCATGAATTGGTTCGGCTGGCAGAGGCAAGCGGCGAAAAAGACAAAACCATTTTCTTCTTCGAATGGCTTTCTCTGGAGGACCGGGAAGCCTTGCTCGGCGAGGCTGACCTTGGCGTGACCCTGCACCCGATTCACGCGGAGACCCATTACTCGATCCGTACACGTGTTCTCGATTACATCTGGACCGGCCTGCCGGTGCTGATCACCGAAGGCGATGTAACCAGCGAGTGGGTAAAAAAATACGAAATCGGCGCGATCGTTCCCCCTGAAAATGTAGACGAAGTTGCTGGGGCGCTGCACGACCTGCTCGCCAGGGAGAAAAGCGATTGGGATCAGGCTTTTGAACACGTTCAGGCGGAAATGCGCTGGGAAGCGGTCATCCAGCCGCTCCTGGACTTCTGCCTGCGCGGAGAGGGCGCCCCAGACCGCCTGGGATTTCACCGCACACTGCGCAATGATCCCGTCATAGTGGAAAAACAGCGCGTCCAGGGGGCATTCAAGAAAGCCGCTTACCTCTGGGCAACGGAAGGCATAGGGGCGATGCTGAGTCAGATGCTGTTCCACATCCGCTGGCTGGTGGGAAAAAAAGAACCGCCTAAGGAAGAGGAATGAAAATCCTTCAGGTGACCCAGGGATATTTTCCCGCAATTGGGGGAACCGAGTGGCTGGTTCAGCGGGTCTCTGAAGAATTGGTGGCACAGTTTGGGGACGAATTGACGGTATTTACCACCAATTGTTATAACGGCGAGGGGTTTTGGAACCCACGCATGCCCAAGATGGAGGTGGAAACCACCCAAATCAACGGGGTTACCGTCCGACGCTTTCCGGTGCTCACCCGTGTGAGCCAGGCTCTTCGCCCGGTCCAAAAACTTTTTTTCTCCTTTGGCCTGCCCTACCATGACTGGATGCGCACTTACTTTGGCGGGCCGATCACACCGGGGCTGCGGGGAGCCATCGCGCGGCAACCGGCCAACCTGGTCTCTGCTGCATCGTTTCCCCTCCTACATATGTTTGAAGCTGTTCAAGGCGCACGGTTGGGCAAGAAACCGGTCGTCCTGAACGGTTGCCTCCATCCACAAGATATTTGGGGATTTCAGCGCGAAAACATTTATTCCGCCATTCGGGCCGCCGACCATTACATTGCCCTGACCGGGTTCGAGGCACAATACCTTCATCAGCGCGGCACTCCCCTGGAAAAGATGTCGGTGATCGGAGTGGGCGTCGATCCAGACCGTTTCAGCCGCATCACGCAAGCTGAAGCGCGCGCCAGGCTGGGGTTATCTCCCACTGAACCGGTCGTGGGGTTTGTCGGGCAAATCGGCCAGCACAAAGGGATTGATACCCTGGTGAAGGCGATGCCTGCGGTCTGGAAAGCCCGGCCGGACGTAAGGTTGTTGATTGCAGGGAGCAGGGCGATGTTCGCCCAAGTTCTGGACCAAATTGTGTCAAATTGGCCCCCCAAATACCGCGACCAGACCACCCTTATTTTCAACTTCAAAGAAGAAGACAAGCCGTACCTCTTTAATGCCGTGGATATTTTTGCCTACCCCTCGGGGTTTGAATCCTTCGGCATCAGTTATCTCGAAGCCTGGGCATCTCGGAAACCTGTGATCGGAACCTGGAGCGGCGCAATTCCTTATGTGGTGGATTCGGGGAAAGACGGTTTGCTGGTCCCCTTTCATAATTGTAAACTGCTGACCGAAGCGATTATGGTATTGTTAAAATCTCCCCGGTGGGCGCAAGCCATGGGGGAAGCCGGATACTCAAAGGTGCTGAGCACCTACACTTGGCCAACAATTGCCAGAAAGTTTAGAGATGCTTACCAACAAACGATTGACTCATTTACAAGGGGAACTGCTGCACGAGGCTAGCCGAAGGCATAAAACTACCCGGTCTATTCTAAGCCTCTTTATTGTTATCGCCTTCTTGGGCACGTTTTTCCGCCCGGTCGAGGTTGTCCAGGCTGCAAACTTCACGGTCAAAGAGGGCAACGACTTTGCCACCCTGGTGCTGCGCGACCCCTGGGACATGAACGCCTATTCCGATGTTTCGCAGTATATCAACCAATCTGGGCAAAGTATCACCTTGAATAATCCCAGCGTGTCCAACGGGGTATTCAACGCGACCACAGCCACGAATGATTCAAATTTTTTTCCGCTGTTCCCGGGTTACCTGACAGCAATGGAAATCGGCAAAGTAGGGGCCAACTACCCAATCCGATCCAGTAGTTACAACTGCCTGTATATGGCTATGAATGTCCCAGCAAGTGCTTTCGAGGTTTTTTGGTTTGCCGATAGCAGGCTCAACGGCGGAATCTGGGGAATGTACCAGCAGACAAAGAACATGGTCTCTGGTTGGAATCTATATAAGGTCGATTTAAGTTCGAGTTATACTACCGGTAACAGACAGTGGAAGGATGGCGCCACTTGGCAGGGTCTGCGGATCGACCCGACGGTGACCCCGGGGGCGAACATTGCGGTCGATTGGGTACGCTTGACCGACTGCGCCGCGGTGAATGTGACCTTCAGCGGGTTGCCGGTCGGAACGCTAAACCCCATCCTCTCTCGTGACGGGCGAGACATTAAACTCCCGGCAATTCCCGTTTCGAATGGCAGCGCCGACCTGGATGTGCAAGGGGTCGAGCCGGGAACTTATAATTATGTCCTCAAGAACACCGGCGGAAGCACGGTACAGAGCGGACAAATAACCATCAATGCTGCGCCGATCGTGAACTTCGCTAAACCTTCTCCGACAGGCGGAGCCGGCTATTCCGGCGCGGACTGGTCAATGCAGACCAGTGCCAGCGTTAGCGCAATCACCTGCACCAGCTATAATTTTTCTGGCGGGCTGCTCAACCTCTCCACTTTGGATAAAGCATCTACCTCGCCGAACTGCGTGAGTGGTGGTGTCAACGACCCAATTATCCGCCTGAACACTCCCTTGCCGATTAATCCCAACACTTACCGCTATCTGACCTTCCGCATGAATACCGACGGGGCCTGGCAGAACGTTCCACATGGCATGGTCGCCCGGCTGGTGTGGAAAACCCAGGGCACCGGCGGTTCAAACACCTTTTGTGACCAGGTTAGCCAGGATATCCCCTTTGACGTCGGCTGGAATACTTATACAGTTGACTTGTGGGACTCATTTGAAGGCTCCTCTGAGCAGAATGCCGGGTTATGTCCGGGGCTTAGATCCTGGCTGGCATCAGGCAACATTTTAGAATTGCGTTTCGATCCTAATGAAAACGAATTGGGCAGAACGCTCAATCAGAATATCGATTTCATCTACCTGGCCGAAGAAGAAAAAGTGCCTCGTGGAAGCGATTACCTGTTTGAACTTACGCTGAACAAGACTCTTGGTCAGCTGCAGAGCTACTCTTTTTATTACACCACTGATCGCAACGTACCCATCCAAAATTCGGCAAATGTATCGCTCTTCGCCCCGGCACCCCCACAGAGTCCCCCCGGGCCCTACCGCTTATATCTTCCCGCGGTGATCAATGGGGCTTCGGGCATGCAGGGGAATGGGACCTTATTTGTTTGGAAAACCAACTTGGTCACGGCTGGCACGTATTACCTGTGCATGAAAGCAAACGATGGCTTGAACGAAGCGGTTTATTGCAGCGAAACGCCTGTCACCGTCTACTGAAACAGAACAGCGGGCTTATAATTAGCCCATAATGAAGGTTGTTAATCGCATTTTATCGGCACTGCACGGCTTTTCGCGCCGGTGGGCGAGCCTTAACTTCATCCTCAGACAGGAGGGGCCAGCAGGCCTTCACCGGCGCATCAATGCCAAATGGTTCGCTAAAAGCGATTACCTCACCTGGCGGCGTGCCCGCGAGCAGTCCGGCGTACGGTGTGGTGTCGCTGGCGAATTTTCCGCCTTTGAATTTGCCATCCTCCTTCCGGTGAGCGGACCTGCCGCAGCTTTACAGGCTACGTTTGATACCGTACAGAACCAGGACTACCCCCATACCCGGGTGTATCTGGTAAAGGATCCCAACGGGCCTGCTCCGGAATGGCCAGATCTGAGCGCAGATGATTTAACATGGATCTCCGCCAATGATCCTCTTCCCCCGGCGGATGGCTACTGCTTTCTTTTTGCAGGGGATCGGTTGGACCCCTGCGCCCTGAAGCAGGTAGCACAGACGGCGGCGCTGCACCCAGGGGCGGCGTTTATTTATACCGACGAAGACCGCGTGGATCATCTCGACCGCCATCATTCGCCTAGATTCAAGCCAGATTGGTCGCCGGATTTTTTCCTCGCATCCAATTACACAGGCTGTGCGGTTTTCTTTCTGCAAGCAACGCTGATGAAAGCCGAGATCACCCACCTTCCCGAGCCTGGACGGCAGGGGCTTTTTGACCTTTGCCTGTATTTACTCGACACGAACGCCCCCCCCGCCCACATTGCAGATGTCTTATACAGCGTGCCTGAAGATACCGTGTTTTTTCAAACCGGAGATGAAACCCGGGCCTCCCTGCAAAGGATGTTTGGGCGACGCGAAGCCGCCGTAGAGGTGATATCGGTACCTGGCGAAGAAGGGCTTTACGATATTCGGAGGCCATTGAAATGCAGCCCTTTGATCAGTTTGCTCATCTGTACTCGCGACAAGCCCGATTTTTTGGCCCGTTGTTTAGGCTCGATTTTTTCCCGCTCCAGCTATTCAAATTTTGAAGTGGTTCTGATCGACAACGGCAGCCGTAGGAAGGAAACCCTGGATCTTGTAGAAAGCTGGCGAAACAGGGAGCCAGAACGATTTCAATGCGTTCGGGTTGAGCAAGAGTTTAATTTTTCGGTCCTGAACAACCTCGCCTCAGAACAGGCGAACGGAGAACTGCTGGTGCTGCTAAACAATGATACCGAAGTAGTTACCACCAACTGGCTGGAGCAAATGGCTGCCGAAGCGCTTCGCCCGGAAGCAGGTTGTGTCGGCAACCTGCTCCTGTACCCAAACGGGCGCATCCAGCACGCAGGGATCGTTTGCGGCGTTCAGGCTATGGCCACTCATGCTTATAAAGACGAGCAGAAAACTGCAAAGGGGTATCTAAACCAACTCCTGGTCAAGCATAACGTCCTGGCTGTGACCGCCGCGTGCTTGATGGTTCAAAAAGAACTGTATCAGCGTTTGGGCGGCCTGGACGAGGCCTTTGCTGTGGCAGGAGGGGATATCGATTTTTGCGTCCGAGCCTACCGAGCAGGCAAGTTCAACCTGGTGCTGCCGCAAGTCCGGCTGTATCACTACGAATCTGCTACCCGAGGGTTCGAAGACAGCCCGGAAAAATTACTGCGGATGCAAAAGGAATACGAACTACTCAAAATGCGCTGGCCCGATCTTATGGCACGGGACCCTTTCTACAATCCTCAATTGGACAAAATGGGTCGCCATCGAATTGGCCAAGAATATGCTGCACCATGATACCCAAATGTCTCACTGGAAACGGTCATAGCGGAATGCTGCGGCAAGCGCTTCTACGCAATCAATCCATTATTCACGAAGACCTGCGCCTTCCGGTGCTTGCGCTGGAATACGAGTACCGGGCTTACTTGCAAATGGGCCGCCTGGAAAAAGCAGAGCAAATTCGCCGCCGCCTGGAGAGTCGATAATCCCATGCATATTTCCTTTGCCACCGCCAACCTGTATCAAGAACCCTTTGAAGATGTGCTGGAGATGATCGCAGAGGCTGGGTACGATGCGATTGAGCTGGACCTGTTCTGGGAGAACAAGACGTGGGCCATGGCCCAGCACCTGCGCGGATGGAGCGCAAAGCAAGTCGCCGCAAGCATCGAGCGTTCTGGGCTGCGCCTGTCCAGCATTCATGACGGCGGGGGCGTGTTGAACGATCCCGAGTCGGTAGCTGGCTACATCAACCCAGATCTGGCGGAAACGATCGACGCACTGGGCTACGCACCGGGCTGCCTGGTGTTCCATGCCCCACACGTGGAGGGGACGCAGGAGGCGGGCTGGTGGGGCCGGATGGAAGCGCGCATCGCCGCCGAGCTGCGGCCTTATCAAGAGATCTGCCCGGTGGTGACCGTGGAGAACATGCCGCATTTCGACGGTTATAGCGTCCCGCTTCTCACCTCCCAGGCCCTGGCCGATTTTACGCAGCGATTCGGGCTGGGGGTCACGCTGGACACCACGCATTACGCCCAAATGGGCGTGGACGTGGTCGCCGCCTCGCGAGCGCTGAGCAGCCAAACGCGCACGATACACCTGAGCGACTACCAGGCGGGGCACACGCACGTCTTCGTGGGCGAAGGCGAGCTGGACCTGCCGGGCGTGTTCAAGGTGCTGGACGCCGACCGTCTGCACGCCGTGACGGTGGAGTGCTCGCTGGCGCGGGGCAACGGAGCAGTCCAGCCGCTGGATCGAGATGAGAAGATCGCCCGCATGCGCGAGGCGAGGGTGCGGACTGAGGCTTGTATTATGCCAGATCTTCAATCACCTGCTTGATGGTGGCCAGGTCGAGGTCCTTCTTATCCAAAAAGGCCACAGCCCCGGCTTCCAGGCCCAGGCGGTGAAATTCGCGGTCGGGGTAGGCGCTGATCATGATGATGCGCGTGTTGGGCGAGGCTGAATGGACGCGGCGGGTGCAGCGGATGCCGTCTTCGTCGCTGCCCAAGACCACGTCCACGAAGGCTAAATCCAGGCTGACCTTCGAGCACAGATACAAGGCGGTAGAAATGTCACCGGCTTCGTAGATCACCGCCGCGGGGCAGACCTTGCCGATAGCGCGGTGCAGGTTCTGTCGGAAGCGGGGGTTATCGTCCACTACCAGAATGCGCGTCTCACACTCCCCAATCTGCTGGGGCTGCTGCGGCGATGATGTCGTACCGCTGCCCGCCGAACCAAGCAGTTCGGGGTGCTGATTGGCGTAATTGACCGCTTCCAGGCGGCTTTGCACGTCCAACTGGCGATAGAGGCGCGTCAGGTGGTTTTCAATGGTCTTTACGCTCAGCCCGGTCGCCTGGGCCAGCGACTGGTTATCCAGGCCCTGCCACAGGTAGTGCAGCAGTTCCTGCTGGCGCGGAGTGAGGGTCGGGCCGACCGCCGAACGCTTGGGCGTCATCAATTTCTCGATCAACGGTCCCGAGATCCAGCGTTCGCCGGCCAATACTCGGGTCACGGCCAGTTGCAGATCGCTGAGCGGCTGGTCCTTGAGGTGGTAGCCGTTGACCCCGGCGCCCAGCAGCCCCTGCACGTATACGTCGTCGTCGTAAGCGCTGATCACCAAGATTTTCATCTCGGGGTATTCTTTGCGCACGCGGGTGATGGCGGCAATGGGGTCGAAATCGGGCATGGATACATCGATGAGCAGGCAGTCGGGTCGGTGACGCTCCAACTCGTCGAACAGTGTCGAGCCGTCACCGACCTCCGCCACAATGGTGATACCTTCCAACTCGTTCACCACGTTGCGGATGCCCGCCCGAACCACGGCATGATCATCAGCCAGCAGAATACGCGCTTCCATTAGGTTAAATTATATCCAACTCAGGCAAAGTTACCGCGGGACGAACTTCTTATTATTTTTGTTACAATTGAGGTATTCACGCAGCCAGAGCTGGGAGAGACCTGACAAGCCATGAATATGGAGCCTTTCCTTCAACAAATCATCGAGTCGCTCAAGACCGTCCCGGGCGTCAGCGCCTTGGTGTTGGGTGGCTCGCGCGCCCACGGCACGCAAACCTCCACCTCCGACTACGACCTGGGCATCTACTATCACCCCGACCGGCCCCTGGACTTGCCCGCCCTGGACCGAGTCGCCGCGGCGCTGGACGAGCGCGGCACAACCGGCATCGTCACACCCATCGGCGAGTGGGGGCCCTGGATTAATGGCGGCGGCTGGCTCAAAATCAGCGGGCAGGCTGTGGACTTTCTGTACCGCGACCTGGGCAAGGTGAGCCGGATGATTGACGACTGTCTGGAAGGAAAAATCGAGGCGGTTTACCAGGCCGGGCATCCCTTTGGCTTCGTCTCGTCCATCTACCTGGCCGAGGCCGCCGTGTGCCGGGTGCTGTGGGACGGCGAGGGGCTGCTTTCGGCGCTCAAGGCGCGCATCACGCCCTACCCCGAGGGGTTGAAGCGCGGCCTGATCGCCAAATTCGCCTGGGAGATGCGCTTTGCGCTGGACACCGGGCGTAAGAGCATCGCCCGAGGCGATGTGACCTATGCCGCCGGCTGCTGCTTCCGCGGGGCGGGCTGCCTCTTGCAGGTCCTGTTTGCGCTCAACGGGCAGCACTGGCTGAACGAAAAAGGCGCCGCCGCCATCGCCGAGGGCTTTACCCAGCGCCCAGACCGGCTGCAAGAACGGCTGGGGCGCGTCTTCGCCGCGCTGAGCCCGCAACCGGAGGATTTGGAGCGGGCCTTCCGGGAGTTGGAAGAGTTGATCGCGGAGACGGAGGGCTTACCCTCACCCCAGCCCTCTCCCTGAAAGGGCGAGGGAGCAGAGTGGGCCAAACCCCGGCGAGGCTAGGAGGTCAGGGGGGATGGTGTTGCAAATCTCGCCTTGCTGCTACGGATCCAAATGGTTATCTTTAGCGACAATTTACCTCACAGACGGTCCTGTATATAGAGGCTATATCCAACAAGCATAGGGTATCAATATGAAGCTTTCACTTTTTCGCCAACTACTAATTCTCATTATCCTGGCTATGCTATCCAGTTGTAGTGTTCATCCGATACCAGATAACGAAATGCCAGAACTTGATTTTCTGGTAGAGGAAGCTAACCGGGACCTTGAATTGTATAGCTCCACAGGCTATGGTAACTCATATAAGAACAGTGAGATATTGACTCTACTTATTAAAGTAAAGTCCGATTATCCGATTCATTTTCCGATGGATTATGGGACAAGAATATTCATTTACAAGGAAGAACAATGGATAGAAATCCAGAATAACATGGTTTATCCAACCGTGGAACAATACGGAGGTGAAAATATCCTGCCACCTTCCGAAGACAATATCTTAAAAGAAGGTTTTTTTCAAGCAGTTCCTTACTATACTGATTTAGAGAAAGCTCTACCGGTAAGGTTGATCATAGTCGGAAACATAATAGAAAATGGAAGAATTACCGATGAACTATCTGTCGGCTACTTCGATTTTGTTTTAAACCCGTAAACCATCCCTGGCCTGGATATTAACTTTGAGGTCAGGGTGGATGGCATTGTTGAATCTCGCCTCACCGCTACGGGTCCAACATCTTTAGGAAATTAGCGAACGACGTCTGAAATCAGATTCGCCAGCGTTTCCCGATAACCCTTTTCGCTGGTTCCGATGCTATAAAAATTGCTGCCGATCAAAACGTAATAGTATGCGAAACTATGATAGTCAAAATCGCCTTTCGATGAATAACCTTTCAAAAATAAATCGATCTCTTCTTTTGAATTCAGAAACTTTTGCCCTGGCCTTAGCAAGCACGCCCATGCAATATCAAATTCCCTAATTCCGATCCCTGATAACTCGTAATCTAAAATCGCGCTGATATGTCCGTCTTTCCACAGGATATTGGCATAATGACAATCGCCATGGACGAAGCAGTGGTTGACTTTCATGGGGCGGTTGTTTTGAAGATATCCATACAGGCAATCTATTCCATTCTCCTCAAAATACGCTTTGTCAGGGACATGGAAAAATTTTCTGTCCTTTACAGGCTTGCAGGTAATGCGCAATTGATGGAACGCTGATATTGCAGCACCAAATTCAAACAAATATTCCAGGGAGGCTTTGTGTTCGTTGTTACCCAGTATGACTGACAGCCGCTCGCCTGGCATTTCTTCTGTAACGATAAAACAAGGCTTATCAAGCGAATAATCTAAGACTTGAGGAACATACGGGAATTGCAATTGCCGGATAATTTCAATCTCATTTGCAATATCAGCACCTTTTTGGCGTTCAACTTTCAAGTATGCTTTGACCTCTTTTTGAAGCCAAACACCATCGACATAGAACACATCGTTACCGGCATGGGGATAACCAATTACCTCGGATAATCGGAAAGTATGAAACGGAAGAGAAAATGGGTCGATCGTGTCTCTCCATTTTTCTGGATGTTTCATGTGGACCTTCCAAAAACCGCTATTCTCATTCCACCTATTATAGTATTGGCAGGTGCGTGAAGGTAGGTAAATCGGAGCAGAACCAGTCGTGGCATGGCAAGAGAAGGCCGCTACAGGCTTAAATCATTTTCAATGTATCGAGGTGTCGAAGGGGGAAAACCAGGGGCTTAACATTTCTGGCTGATGGCTGACAGCTCTTCTCCCACGCACTTGACTTAATCAAAAAAGCTCCCTGACGGAAGCTTTTCTGTGGGCGCGGAGGGGCTCGAACCCACGAACCTCACGGATTTTAGGTTATAGCCTGTTATCTACACACTTTCGGACTCTTGTGCTAGAATTAATTTGTTCATCTAGCAGGATGATCAAAAAGAATATCACCTGGCACTGATAGACTTCCTCAAGACCCAAAACCAAAAAGGAGAACTCGGAGCCAGACGTTACTTGTGTAGACAGACTACTCACAAGGGTTGTTCTCCCAAACCTTAAGGAACCTGCTACTCAAGTAGTAGGTTTTTTGTTTTCCTGAGGGTTTTGTTATGACAATACCTAGATTGAGTCGAGCAAGTGTTTTAAGGTTGGGCCGGCTTTTAGATATGTATTACAAGCCGTCTGAAATAGCCCACGAATTGAGAGTGACACCCGACACGGTTTATAAATCTTATATACCGGCGGGATGTCCAGTAAAAGAGGAAAGCGGAGCACTTTGGATTCACGGCGTAAGTTTTTCGGCGTGGGCTAAAGAGTGTATAGCGCAAAAGTACAACCGGGCGCGCGCTCCACTTTCAGACGGTCAGGCCTGGTGTATGAAGTGCAACAAGGTTGTTGATATTCAGGGGGCGAAATCAAAACCAGCACACAGGGGCGTTACACAGGTAAAGGGTAAATGTCCGTTTTGTGGATGTCGGGTTAATCGTTTCTTGCCAAAGGGGGGAACAAATGATTAACCGGGAAAACTTTAAAGATATTCAATCTTTTCTAGATTATCAAATTAAAGTTAAGCAGGTCACAGAGGCCACAAAAGCGGCGTATTGGGCTAGGCTGAAACATTCTCTTATTTGGGCAGACTCCAAGACCTTCACCACGGCGAACAAATTTAAGCTTTCCTTTCCTGCTTACCTGGAAGGGTATCAGAAAGAAACCTTAAGGCGTTTCACACCGGCGGGCGTGGCTGCGATCTGCAAGACTGTAAGAGCTTTCTTTTCGTGGGCGCGGCGTGAGTATCCTAGAAAATACGGCGCATTATCTGAAAGCTGGATAGAGTCTATCAAGCCGGCGCGGGGGCGTGGGGAACAATCAGAAATCAGAACAAGAGAGATTTACACGGTCGAAGATGTTAGAAAGATTATGGCCGTGAAACCTCAAACCATAGCAGAGCAGCGAACCAGGGCGGCGGTCGCTTTTCTTTTCCTGTCAGGAATGAGAATCGGCGCATTTATGACCCTTCCAATGGGGGCGGTCAACCTGACAGAGCGAACGGTTAGACAAGACCCTAACATGGGAGTACACACAAAAAACGGCAAAGCAGCCATTACTTATCTTTACGAGATTCCAGACTTATTAGAGGTCGTGGAAGAGTGGGACAAGTTTCTTAAGGATAACCCCCAGGCCGGCGGGTATTGGTTTATTCACCTTTCGTCATTTGGAACCGTGAAAGCAGATGACATTCCAAAAGGGAACCGGGATAACCTCAAGCGGGATTTTGGGCGAGATTTGCGCGAAATCTGCAAAAAGGCCGGCGTTACCTATCATTCACCCCATAAGCTAAGACACGGGCACGTTGTCTACTCTATGAAACGGGCTCGAACCCTGGAAGATTTTAAGGCGATTAGTCAGAACGTCATGCATAGCAGTTTGGGCATTACCGATTCTATTTATGGGGTGCTCACGGCTGAGGATGTTTCAACGGCAATCGGTAGGTTATCGAAAGAGAAAACCGGGCAAGAACCAAAAGGCGATCTGGCCGACAGGTTAAGAGGCATTTTGGCAGAGCTGGAAAGAAAGGAAGGATAGAGGAATGAAAGGCGATCAGAAAAAACGAGCCTTAACAAATGGCCGGGTAGATAGCCATGAAGTGCAATACATCGATCTTGGTGTGGACTCGGACACTGAGAACTTAAAGACTACTCTTTTAGGTTTTTATTTGACCGGAGAGTCTAAACCGTTTGAGGTGGTCAGGCGAACATTACAGGAGATTTGCAAGGAAAGGAATATACCTGTAGATGTTCCATCGGATAATCAATGGCTTTTGCGTGCGGTTTTTATGCACTGTAGCATTTATGACGCGGAAGTGATAGAGCGGATTAACAAAAATTTACAGGAACTTTGGAAAGAAAAGAAAGGCGGGTAGAGGAATGAGCGGCGATCAGGAAATCAATCAGAATACGGGGGAAAACGATCAGGAAGGCCAGCAAGGGGCTTTTATGGCAAAAGAGGTATCAAACATCCTCACGGGCCAAAATACCACCCATCCGGGCCAGCGGCAAAGCAAGGCCGGCGCGGGGGTTGAGTCGTGCACTGGCCGGAAATCCAGCCAGCGAACACAAAAAGGAAAGATTGAGACTTTCAAAAAGGATGGTGATGTTATGAACGGCGATCTGAATACTATTAGGCTTTCGGCTGCTGATAGCTCGGGAAAGTGGTCACTTGTTGTCACTTTCACACTAAAAGAAGGCGCGTGGAATAGCTCGAATTTCGAAGTCGAACAGGGAGAAAAAGCACTTTCTGTTAATGTCACAAAAGAAGAGCGGGAAATGATCGACCGGATTTTTAAGCCTTTCTTGCTAGAGGCGATAGAAGCAAGCCGGGCCGGGCACCTGGTGGAGTCGTGCACGCAGTAGAGCAGCGCGGCGCGGTGGTGGAGTCGTGCACCTGGCCGGCGATCAGGGCCGGGCACCTCACAGACTCCACCGGCGATCAGGGCCGGGCACCTCACAGACTCCACCACCCATCCGGGCCAGTGGCAGAGCAAGGCCGGGCACCTGGTGGAGTCATGGCACGCGGTCGAGCTCGGGCGGCTGATGCTTGCACCCTGGCCGGCGATCAGGGCCGGGCACCTCACAGACTCCACCACCCATCCGGGCCAGTGGTCAAGCAAGGCCGGGCACCTGGTGGAGTCGTGCGCGGTGGTCGAGCTCGGGCGGCTGATGCTTGCACCCTGGCCAGCGATCAGGGCCGGGCACCTTCACAGACTCCACCACCTATCCGGGCACGCATGGCAGGCAAGGCCGGGCACCTGGTGGAGTCGTGATATTTAGAAGTTTTTGGGGCTACCATGAAACAAAGTATTGGATTGTTAGATTTGTTAATGCTCAGTAAGAAGGGCAGTCTTAACGCTTTCATGGCGTTATACCTGGCATATTTGGAAGGAAAAAAGAACCTGTCACAGAGTGATTTATGCACGTATACAGGTTTGAGCGTTGGTACAATCCGGGCGGCGGTCACGCAATTAAGCGCACTCGGGATAATAGAGCAAGTGGGCCGGTATTCGTGGGCGTTGGGTGATGTTTGTCTAGGGCCAGCTTCGGAGAACGGAGCAAAGCCGTTAATTGGTATCGGGCCGTTAATACCGGCTGATAGCTCGCAAAATTTGACACCTAAAAGCGGAGAACACCACAAAAGGCCGGCTCCACTAAGGGAACCAGTGAATATTTTGGCCGGCGATGGAGCCAGCACACCAGGGCCAGAATCAGAGGACGTAAGGCGGGCCGGCGTTTTATCCGCGTGTATCAAGTACGGGATTGAAGAGCCTACCCGGTCGAAACTTTCAGGTATGAAGCATGTCACAAAAGAGTTGATTGAAGGGCATGTTAAAGATTTAGGAATTGAGCAAATAAGATTGGTGATTTACAGGGTAGAGCATAAATGGAAAGTTGGCACCCCTCCACCTGGTGAGAAAGCGAAAAAAGAAGGCGAAAGGGAAATAGACCGACTTATCAGAGAGGCAGAGGAAAAGGAAGCCGCGTCAAAACCTGACAGGTCGCAAAATTTGACAGCCATCAGGCCGGGAAGGTCGCAAAATATGACACCTGAAAAGTCTGGCAGGTCGCAAATTTTGACAGCCGGCGCGGATAGCTCACAAACTTTTGCACCTAACCCACCTAGTATAGTTAAGAATCTAGGGGGTAGCAGTAGTGGAGATCATGCATGCATGCATGTCATTGATTCATTGATTGATAGCAAAGAAATCAATGAATCAATGAATGAGGCGACACCACTACTATCTAGGGTAGAGCCTGCAAAAAAACACGAGCCAAAAACACGCGTGACAGAGCAAGAGGAAATAACGGCAATCCTTAAAGAATTTTATGTGCCCTACCCGGAAAAATGGGCCGGCGATTTTGTAGGGCTTCACAGTCCAGAAGAGGTAAGAACTGAGCTAACAAATGGTTTTGACAATTTACCTTTCACGCTGCAAAAACTATCACGGGGTAGACTTTCGCGGCTTTACCCATCCGGGCACGCTTAACCATCAGAGCCGGGCACCTGGTCGAGCTCGGGCGGCTGCCCACACCTGGCCGGCGATCTTCACAGACTCCACCATCACCAGGGCAGGCGCGGTGATCAAGGCCGGGCACCTGGTGGAGTTGTGCACGCAGTAGAGCAGCGCGGCGCGGTGGTCGAGCTCGGGCGGCTGATGCTTGCACCCTGGCCGGCGATCTTCACAGACTCCACCATCACCAGGGCAGGCGCGGCGATCCTCCACCACCTATCCGGGCCAGTGGTAGAGCAAAGCCGGGCACCTGGTAGAGTCGTGCACAGGGCCGGCGATCTGGCCGGCGGTCGAGCTCGGGCGGCTGATGCTTGCACCCTGGCCGGCGATCTTCGCAGACTCCACCACCCATCCGGGCAGGCGCGTCGATCAGGGCCGGGCGCGGGTTATCGAAATTCACCCGGGAACGATAGAACAAATTACCCGGGAAAGAATGTTCTATTATCGGCGCGGGGAAATTCACCAGGGCCGGGGCCGGCTTTCGTGCCCGTGGCCGGGCGCGGTGGTGGAGTCGTGCACAGGGCCGGCGGTGGTCGAGGAAGGCCGGGCGTTTCTGCAGAAACGGTGCGAATCGGGGCAAGATCGGGGTTATTTCATGCTTTCGATAAGAACAGTTATCGAAATACTATCCCACTTTTTAGGCAGTTTCATTGAAAAAATGCCGATTTTCCTACCACTTTGGGGCTTGTTTTGGTCCTAAAATGGGCACAACCTACCACTTTGACGGTTTTCCTCTTCAACATAATAATTAATTATTATTTCGCTATCTACCACTTTGAAGGGGATTTTAACGGCTATTTTGCGCGCGGCGTGGCACCTGGCCGGCGATCTTCACAGACTCCACCACCCATCCGGGCACGCATGGCAGGCAAGGCCGGGCACCTGGTGGAGTCGTGTAAACGATTGAACAATTTTCTAATCCCCTCCCCCATCAACTATTAAGACATTCCAAAAGAGAATAGAGGGTATTTTTCACTCTCTAGCAGTAGGGGAGGGCACCTGGTGGAGTCGTGCACCTGGCCGGCGGTGGTGTCGACCAGAAGCTGACGTTACCTTGTAACGGCTTTGCTTTAGGCAGGGCGCGCGCGGCGCGGCACCTGGTCGACCCTTCACAGACTCTACCACCCATCCGGGCGCGCGGTCGATCAGAGCCGGGCACGCGGTGGAGCTCGGGCGGCTGATGCTTTCGCATGGCCAGCGATCAGGGCCGGCGATCCTCACAGACTCCACCACCTATCCGGGCGCGCGGTCGATCAGAGCCGGGCACGTGGTCGAGCTCGGGCGGCTGATGCTTTCGCATGGCCAGCGATCAGGGCCGGCGATCTTCACAGACTCCACCACCTATCCGGGCAGGCGGTCGAGCAAGGCCTGGCACGCGGTCGAGCTCGGGGGGCTGATGGATTCTCGAACATTAAGGAATCAACAACCAGGGCAGAAGAGGGAAGGGAGGTAAAAAAAGTTTTGATCGTGGGTATACAATACCGCGTGTAAGGCTGATTTTTTTCTGTACGGGTTTGGCGATCAAAGAAGCATACCACCAGAGCAGGCGCGGCGATCAGGGCCGGGCACCTGGTGGAGTCGTGCATCTGGCCGGCGGTGGTCGAGGAAGGCCGGGCGGCGGCGGCTTTCGCATGGCCAGCGATCAGGGCCGGCGCGGTGGAGGATTGACAGACTCCACCACCTATCCGGGCACGCATGGCAGGCAAGGCCAGCGCGGGGGTGGAGTCGTGCACAGGGCCGGCGGTGGTGTCGACCAGAAGCTGACGTTACCTTGTAACGGCTTTGCTTTAGGCAGGCAGGGCGCG
>JAFGLU010000008.1 GCA_016927865.1 Anaerolineaceae bacterium | reverse complement strand
GGGCGAGATCCTCGAGTTCACCGCGCCGGACAACGCCCAATACCGGGTGACCATCAGTGAAAAGATCGAGTGGAAAGCTGCCAGCGCGGCTGAGTGGAGCGAGATTCCCCTGCCCAAACCGCCCAGCCAGGCGGAAGAACGCTACAGCAATCAGATTGAAACCACCAACCTGGACCACCTCTCCGGACCGTTGGACGCCATGATTGCGCCGGGCAGCGGAGACCTGCTTCTGGCAATGGGCACAGAGGGCATTTTGGCTGTCTCCCCATCCGGCGCGCAAACCTGGCTGGCAGTGGGCGAATACCGCCATGCCGCTTTGCGCGAGGATGGCCTCCTGGGCTTTCTGACTCTGCTGTCCTTCGAGTTCCTTTTGGCTTTTCTGGTGGGGGTCGCCTGGTGGAACACTGCCACGCTGGCCTCCGACCGCACAGGCTGGCAGGTGGCCCTGGTGATCATCGGCTGGGTGCTGCTGGCCCTGGCGGTGCTCATGGGGCACCCCGAATTCATTTCCGGCTATTTTGCCGCCATCACCATGCTGGTCACGCTGGTGGCAGGTCTGTGGCTGGCTTTTAACACCATTTTGCGAATCATCCGCGTGGTGCTCAAGAAGGCCGGCGGGCTGCTGCTGCCGTTGGCGGGCATCCCCATGATTATGATCTTGTTCATCGTCCCCTACGCGCTGTGGGCGTGGAATGTGCTGCCTGAGTATCTGCTGGCAGTTCTGGTAGCGGGAATCCTGGTCGCCGCCGGAGGTGGGCCGCTGGCAATGGTGTTGGGGAAAAAACCCTTGTAGCGGCGGGTCTTTAATGGCGGCGCGGTATCGGACTCATGCGCACCTTTGCGGGCTGAAGGCGTAAAACGACACGGCAGACCCGCCGGTTTTGCGCAACAGGGTGGGTCTACCGGGCAGATCATTGCGCCGAACCCGCAAGGGACACCGGAGCATAACCACCTTGAGCCCGCATTAAAGACCCACCCCTACCCCGATCAACCGAATCTTCTGATGTAGGGTTGAGGCAGGATCACGCTTAGAATTTGAGGCCATACCTTGTAGCCTCGACCTCTTGGCGAAATTGGGCGAGTCTACAGGCTTGTCGGAAGATTCAGGCCGTAGGTCGGATTGAGGGCGGCCGACCCAAACCAACATAAAGTCCGCTGAACCAGGCCTCGCGATGCCTGCCCGAAATCCGACATTCTCCAATCCCGCTCAGGGAAAAAACTGTAGCGGCGGGTCTTTAATGCCGGCGCGGTATCGGACTCATGCGCATCTTTGCGGGCTGAAGGCGTAAAACGACACGGCAGACCCGCCGGTTTTGCGCAACAGGGTGGGTCTACCGGGCAGATTATTGCACCGAACCCGCAAGGGACACCGGAGCATAACCACCGTGAGCCCGCAGTAAAGACCCACCCCTACCCCGGTAACCCGAATCTTCTTATGTAGGGGCGAGGCGAAATTACGGTGGGATTTGAGAATGGATTTGTGAGCCTCGCCCCGGTTTGGCAATGGCAAAGATGGGCGAGGCTCACATAACCGGGTGGAGTCGCTTCTCGAATCTCGCCTCGCCCCTACCGAAACTTATTCTCCATGGGCGACGATTTAAGCACCAGTCAGCTTGGCAATCACCAGCCCCAGCGCAAACAGCAGCGAGAACGACAACTCCAACTGCCCGGTGCCGGCCAGCGTGCGGTTGAGGGCGCGGCCTTCTTCGCGGTATATGCTGCGCACCAACGGCACGGCCTGGGGCAGCGACAGCCAGCTCAAGGCCACCCAAAAAGGCAGCAGGTTGGACAACCCCAGCAGAAACACACTCATATAGGCCACTGCGAGCAGTGATACATACTCGCCGCGCGTCCACGCCTCACCAAAACGCACTGCCAGGGTGCGCTTGCCCGTGGCCCGGTCGGTGGGCACGTCACGCAGGTTGTTGACCACCAAAATGGCCACCACCAAACAGCCTATGGGAATGCAAGCCGCCAGCGCCGCCGCGGTGATGGTGCGCGTGTGCACAAAATACGTGCCGCCCACCGCCGCCAGCCCAAAAAAGAGAAAGACAAACACCTCACCCAACCCGTGATACCCGAGGGGATACGGCCCGCCGGTGTAAGCGACCGCCGCCAGGATGGACAGCAGCCCAATGACCACTACCGGCCAGCCCGCGGCGTAGATCAGGTACACGCCGCACAGGGCCGCCAGCCCAAACACCACCAGCATGCCCATCTTCACCTGGCGCGGCGTCAACAGCCCCGACTGCGTCACGCGGGTGGGACCGGTGCGCAGGCTAGTGTCGGCGCCGTGTTGATAGTCAAAGACATCGTTGGCAAAATTGGCCCCAATTTGCAGCAGCAGCGCGCCCAATGCCGCCGCCAGGGCCGGGCCCAGCCGGAAGCCGCCGTCATAGAAGGCCAGCGCCGATCCGACCACCACTGGGGCCACCGCCGCGGGCAGCGTGCGCGGGCGGGAAGCCATCGTCCAAATCTGCAGCGGGGTGAGTGGCGCGTTCATGGCTGCGCGGGCGTCCTGCGGCACCAATCAGCGATCATGCGCACGCGCTCAATGCTTTCCGACCCCGTTCCCTCGGGCACTTCATCAGAAACTCCCAGAATCAGGCGCGGAGCAAATAATTTGACGATTTTTTCGGTGGTTTCCATCAATTGCTCGCGAGAATAGGTATCCATAAACAGCACCGCCGGGATGCCGTCGATTAAAATCTTGTCGCCCAAATGTTCTTTGAGTTCTTCCAGGCTCACATCTCCCTGAGGTTGCGGGGTGAGGGCTTCTAGCCCATCAAAGGGCAGGTCCTTGAGGTACTTGAGCAGCGAGTGGAAGTATCCGTCGATGTGGATATGCGAGAAAATGCCCGCCTGGCGGAGCTGCCCGCAGCGTTTCTCGTACCAGGGAAGATAAAATTTTTCAAAGTAACGGTGAGAGAAGAGCGCCTCGTGCAAGTTTTCACCCAGGTTGATAATCTTGACCATCCCCGAGGCGCAGATTTGCTCATAGAGCGCGTCATAGGAGTCGTCGATGACGCGCATGATCTCTTCCATTTCCTGGGGCGCATCCGCCAGGGCGTAGATCAGATCGGGCAGCTTCATCCACACCTGGGCCAGCGCCTGGTAGGGGCTTTTGGGCAGGTAGAACTGCGGTTCCCCGCGCAGGCCGACATAATCGCTCCCGGCAGCAAAATTCTCAGCCGAAAAGCTCAGCCGGGTGTGCTCGATCAACCAGCGCAGGGCGCGCAGATCATCCAGGCTTTTCGCAGGAAATTCGATTGTGCGCCATTCCTCGTCAAGGGTTTTCTTGAAGCCTTCCGTCAGATCGCCATAGGGAGTGTGGTAGATACACACCCCGCTGCGCTCCTCAAAGCGCCGGGTAATTTTCACCTCCGGGCTGTAGCGCGTGACGATGGGGGGTTCGGCCCCCGTATAATACGCCACATAGCGCATGGAGACGCCCAAATCATCATACAACTCGCGCACATCCTCCTGAGGATAGTGCGGCGGCAACTGCCCAAAGAGCTTGTGCCAGTGAAACCAGGGCTCAAAGCGCGGCTGGAAGAAAATATGCGGGTTGGGCAAGCCCTGAAATACCCGTAGGTTCATTTCTCGAAAGGTCATCGCAGGTTCGGTCATGGGTATCTCCCAAACGAACAACTTTCTCACAGCCCTCGTAACCAGTTTCTCATCCGGGTTGAAGGTAGCAACTCAACTATCTATCAAGTAGATTGGGGCAAGCAAAGTATACCGGAGAGCGGTGATTCTGGGGAAGGGATGCAAATTGTCTCTCTGGGATTTGCCGTGGTAGGTTCCGCATTTTTGGGTGTGAAGGCGGCGAAGCCGCCTTCACACCCAAAAATGCGGGTCTCACCGCGCCAATTCCCAATGAGCCTGCAAAATTCGGTGTACAATCGAACTACCATCACCGTTGGAGAATAACCCATGAATGAAGTGGTCATCGTAGATGCCATCCGTACACCCATCGGCGCGCTAGGCGGCGCTTTAGCGCGCGTGCGCCCCGACGACCTGGCCGCGCAAGTGCTGGCGGCACTGGTGGAACGCAACCAGCTCGACCCCACCCTGATCGAAGAAGTGTATCTGGGCTGCGCCAACCAGGCCGGAGAAGACAACCGCAACGTGGCCCGCATGGCGACGCTGCTGGCGGGGCTGCCCGTGGAAACCGCCGCCGCGACGATCAACAGGCTATGCGCATCGGGACTCAATGCCGTGGTTCAGGCTGCACGCGCCATCCGCTGCGCCGAGGGTGACGTCTTCCTGGCGGGCGGCGTGGAGAGCATGTCCCGTGCCCCCTACTCGCTGCCTAAGGCAGAAAGCGACTATTCCTTCGGCAACCTCACCGCTTACGACACCGCCCTGGGCTGGCGCTACCCCAACCCGCGCATGGAAGCTCTCTACGGCACCGAAGCAATGGGCGAAACCGCCGAAAACATCGCCACGCAGACGGGCATTACTCGCCAGGCGCAGGATGCCTTTGCCGCAGAAAGCCACCGCCGGGCCGTTGCCGCGCAGGACGAAGGCCGCTTTGCCGAAGAAATCCTGCCGGTGCCCGTGCCGCAAAAGAAGGGCGACCCCGTGCTGGTCACCATCGATGAGCGCCCTCGTCGCGACACTACCCCAGAATCCCTGGCCCGCCTCAAACCGGCCTTCCGCAAGGATGGCAGCGTGACGGCGGGCAATTCCTCGGGCCTCAATGACGGCGCTGCGGCTTTGCTGCTGATGAGCGCCGAGAAAGCCAGGCAGTTGGGTTTGCAGCCGCTGGCCCGCGTGGTGGCCTCTGCGGCGGCAGGCGTGCCCCCGCGCGTCATGGGCCTGGGCCCCATCCCCGCCACGCGCAAGGCCCTGGCCCGCGCCGGGCTTTCCAGCGAGCAAATCGGGCTGGTGGAACTCAACGAAGCCTTTGCCGTGCAGGCCCTGGCGGTGATAGCTGAACTCAACCTGTCGCCCGAAATGGTCAACGTCAACGGTGGGTCCATTGCCCTGGGCCACCCCCTGGGCTGCTCCGGCGCGCGCATCCTCACCACCTTGCTCTATGAAATGCGCCGCCGCGCCCGCTTCATGCCGCGGCCTTTCTACGGCCTGGCCACCCTGTGCGTCGGCGTTGGTCAGGGCGAAGCACTCATTGTCGAGTGGCTGCAATGAAAATCCTGGTCACCGGCTCCACAGGTTTCATCGGCTCGCAACTTTGCCGCGCCCTCACCGCTGAAGGCCACCAGGTGCGCGCCTTCCACCGCCCGTCCAGCCCGCTCGACCTGCTGGAAGACCTGGAAGTGGAACATGCCCTGGGTGATTTGACTCAGCCCGAGAGCGTGGAAAGCGCCATGCAAGACGTAGAAGCCGTCTTCCATGTGGCCGCCTGGATGGGTGTTGGTCAAGCCGGCAGGCAGTACGCAGTGACCGTGGAGGGCACTCGCGCGGTAGTGCAGGCAGCGCGCAAGGCCGGCGTGCGAAGGCTGGTCTACACCAGTTCGGTCGCTGCTCTGGGCGTGCCCGCCAACAACAAGCCCTCCCTGCTCAACGAGAACCACACCTGGAATTATCGCCCCGAGTATTACCCTTACGGTTACGCCAAATACCTGGCGGAGCTGGAGGTGCAAAAAGCAGTCGCCCAGGGCCTGGACGCCGTCATCGTCAACCCCAGCGTGGTGTTTGGCGCCGGTGACCGCTACCGCCAGGCCACCTCCATCCTCAGCAGCCTGGCCTCCCGCAAGCTGACCGTGGCTGCGGAAGGCGGGATCAACATCGTGCACATTGCCGACGTGGTAGACGGGCACCTGGCTGCGCTGCGCAGTGGGCGACGCGGAGAGCGCTACATTCTATCGGGAGAAAACCTGAGCTTCCTGGCCATGCTGCAACTAGCTGCCGAAGTAGTAGGCGTGCCCGCCCCCACCAGCGTGCTGCCGGCAGGCCTGCTGCGGGCAGCGGCGGGGCCAGTGTACTGGCTCAGAAATTACCTGGATGCCCCCATCGACCCAACCTTGTTGCGCCTGGCGGGCAAATTCTTCTTCTATGATCGCAGCAAAGCCGCCCAAGAGATGGGCCTGAGCGACCCGCGCCCGGCGCAGCAGGCACTGGAAGAGGCCTGGGCCTGGATTCAGCGATCCAGTCCAGACAAAAAGGATTGATTGCTACTCACCCAGAGATGGAAGCAAACCAATTTATTTCAACATCAGGGGTTGCGCTCGTCAAACAGCCGCAGCGCTTCCTGCGCCTCGTAATTAATTCGATCAAAATCATGTGAGCTGGGGTGGATTCGCTCTTCTTCCAGGTGCCGGCTGATAATTTCCAACAGGGCGCGAGTGAAATGCCGCCCAACTTTTCCCACCACCCGCAGCAACCAGTCCGCCGACCCGGTCACTGGTGCGGGTTCATCGAAAGGCAGCGGGTTCTGCAAAACCGGAGGCGTCAACTCTTTCAACTCTTTCGCATAGGGAGAGTCCACAATGACGCATATCTCGCGCATCGCCACCAGGTTATCCTCATAATATTTCGGAATGTACTGCATCTGGGATTTTTCGGGGAGCGACTGGATGAAAGGCCAGGCAAACGACTCTTCGCGAATTTTGCTCCACTTCTCATCCAGCAGATTCAGCGCTTTCACGTCACTTTCATGAAACTCTTGCGCCAGCTTTCTGCCAACCATCATCCCGCGGAGTGTATCTGTCATTTCTTGTTGAATACGGTTGATCTCAAGCAATGCCGGGATACCATATTTCTCACACCCGTTGGGAACCATGTTGATGGAAAGCAAAGTGTGAATCGTAGCCTGGACAGGCGCAGGTAGCTTTTTTAAGCTTTGAACATATGGCTCGGCCACTTCTCGCAGCGCCTCCAGAATCGATGCGCTCGTTTCGCCATAATCCATCAGATAAGGGACTTTGGCAGAGGCATCTCCAGCCTTGCGGACCATCTTCACCATCCGCGGGTCGTTGGGATAACTCATTGCCAGGGCTTCGATGATCGCAAATTCCTGGGGGTTGATCTGGTTGGAATGCAAGATCACATCCACAAAGGGTGGAATGGGAGCCAGGACGGTGTAGTGCCCCGCATCAATCGTGTGTTTTCGGCGTTTTGTATCAGCCATAGAACACCCCTATCATGATCAATTCTGATTACCGTTTTTATCAATATAGCATCCGTGCCCGAGAAGTCAAGTGACTTAACTAACTTTTCAACTGCTGTGTGGGGACATTCTCCTCCGCGTAGAGGCACGGGGATTACGCCATCCGTGCAACCCCGTCAATCACCCCCCGTGCCGTCCATTCCAGGCACGGGGTTCGATAGTAGTTACCTGATCTAAATTATTCCCCGTGCCGCTACGAAGAATTGACGCGTACACATTATTAAAACTTCATTGGCTGATACCTTTTTTCAACGCCCAACCCGCCAGGGCACGATTGGGCCCCAGGAATTGGAGTACAATTTAAATCAGACATTTCACTCACGCAACGACTCGAGATTACGCATTGGGAGGATTTTATGCGACTTGGAGCACCACTGTACACCCCCACCGCCGGCCCCGCCGAATGGGCGACGGCACATCGTAAATTGGGCTACGGCGCGGCCTATTGCCCCGACGTCTCCAGCATTGCCGAAGCACAGGAGTATGCCCGCGCGGCACTGTTGAACGACCTCATCATTGCCGAAGTCGGCGCCTGGTGCAATCCGCTCAGCCGGGACGAGGCCGAGGCGCGCAAAAACATCGCCTTCATCCAGGAGCGCCTGGCATTGGCCGACAGCATCGGGGCGCGCTGCTGCGTGAACATCGCCGGCTCGCGGGGCGCAAAGTGGGACGGCCCCGACCCCGACGACCTGACCGAAGAGACCTTCGACCTCATCGTTGAGAGCGTGCGCAAGATCATCGACGCGGTCAAACCCACCCGCACCTTCTACACCCTGGAGCCCATGCCCTGGATGTACCCCGACTCGGTCGAGAGCTACGAGCGGTTGGTGGTAGCCATCGACCGGCCTGCTTTTGGCGTACATTACGACCCGGTCAATCTGGTCAACTGCCCCGAGCACTACTTCCACAACGCCGCCCACATGCGCGAGTTCATCCGCCGCCTGGGCCCGCGTATCAAATCGGTGCACGCCAAGGATACCCTCTTGGGCCAAACCCTCACCAACCACCTGGATGAAGTCCGCCCCGGCCTGGGCACGCTGAATTACCCCGTGCTGCTGACCGAGCTGGAGCGCCTCAACCCCCAAATGCCGCTGATGGTCGAGCACCTGCAAAAAGCCGAGGATTACGACCTGGCGGTTGAATACATCCGCGGAGTGGCTCAAAAAGTGGGCGTAAAGTTGATTTAGAACCTCACCAATTCGCGTCCCAGTCGCGACATTAGCGGATCAAAAAACTTCCCAAAGGTCTACCCGCCAATTTCGGACATGCCCCGGTTGAGGGCCACCTGCCCGTCGGCAAGGCCGTGCCCCCAGGGTTTGTGCCAGACCCCGTCCAGCACCAGCTTGCGCAGTTCGCCCAAACCGGCCCCAGCGCGCAAGGGGGTGAGCAGATCCACCTCTTTCTCGCGCAGCAGGCACAGCCTCAGCTTGCCATCGGCGGTCAGGCGAGCGCGAGTGCACGAGGCGCAGAACGGTACAGTGACCGATGAGATGAAACCCACCTCGCCCAACCCGCCCGGCAGGCGGAACAGGCGCGCCTCGCCGTCCAACTTGCCGTCGTTGGCCGGCTCCAGCGGCCCCAGGTCGGCCTGAATACGCTCGATCATCTCTTTCTGCGGCACCACCTGGGTTTTCTGCAACTCGGTAGCCCCGGCAAAGGGCATCATCTCAATGAAGCGCACCTGCCAGGGATGCTCCAGCGTCAGGCGGGCCAGGTCGGGCACGTCCCGCTCATTATAGCCGCGCACCACCACCGCGTTGATCTTCACCGGCGCCAGCCCAGCCTGCTCGGCAGCTAGAATGCCCTCCCAGACCTGCTCCAGCGATCCCCAACGGGTGAGGCGCTTAAAGCGGTCCGGGTCCAGCGTATCCAGGCTGATGTTGACGCGCTGCAAGCCCGCCGCCTTGAGTGGAGCCGCCAGCTTGCCCAACAGCACGCCATTGGTGGTCATGGTCATAAAGCGCACACCCGGCACAGCGGTCATCTCCTGCACCAAATCTACAATGTGGGCGCGCACGGTCGGTTCGCCGCCCGTCAGGCGAAACTTATCAAAGCCCAGCGAGGTGAACAGGCGCATTAATACAATCAACTCGTCATCCTGCAAAAGTTCAGCGCTGGGCCGGAAGGTCATATCCTCGGGCATACAGTACACACAGCGCAGATTGCAGTGATCTGTCAGGCTAATTCGCATATAATGGATGTTGCGGCCAAAACGGTCAAAGGCCATTGCTTGCCTCGAATTTAGATGATTTTTATCAGTATTATATCAAAAATTCACCCAGCTGAGGCCGGGAATATCGGAGGTTCATTGCTAATTGACATGATGAAATCCGCATTTTGAGGTGTGAAAGCGGCTTCGCCGCTCTCACACCTCAAAATGCGGTACCTATCACGGCAATTTCCATAGAGCCAAAAGGGAAAGGTCTACCATGACTACCAAAGCGAAAGTTGCTGTGCTTTACACAAAACCCGAAAGCGTGCTGGAAGATTATCGCCGCCTGTGCGAGTTGGGCGGCATGAAAGAAGCCCTGGACCCGTCTGCCACCACCATTCTCAAGGATAACATCACCTGGCATTTCCCCATGCCCGGTGCCAACACCACCCCCTGGCAGATGGAGGGCGTCGTCCTGGCCCTGCGCGAAGCCGGTTTCCCCGATGTGGTCTGCGTGCAAAACCAGACCGTGGTAACCAATGCCTTCAAAGGCGAAGACCTGAACGGCTACGTGCCCATCTTCCGCCACTACGACCTGCCGGTCAAGTACAATTTCAAGCCCGAGGAAATGACCTGGGTGCATTACCAGCCCAAGGCGCGCATGCTGGCCCTGGATCATATCTATCCCGAGGGCATCCACATCCCCGATTACTTCTTCGGCAAGAATATCCTGCATCTGCCCACGGTCAAGACTCACATGTACACCACCACCACCGGGGCCATGAAAAACGCCTTTGGCGGGCTGCTCAGCAAGTACCGCCACTACACCCATACCTGGATCCACGAAACGCTGGTGGATCTGTTGGCGATCCAAAAAGAGATTCACCCCGGCCTGTTTGCCGTGATGGATGGTACCACTGCCGGAGATGGCGGCGGCCCGCGCCTGATCGACCCGATTGTAAAGAACGTGATCCTGGCCTCCGCCGACCAGGTGGCTATCGACGCGGTGGCGGCCAAACTGATGGGCTTCGACCCCATGAGCATCAAGTACATTCGCCTGGCGCACGAGAACGGCCTGGGCATCGGCGACCCGCGCGAAATCGAGCTGGTTGGTGACGACATTTCGGGCGAGAACTGGCACTTCCGCGTGGCCCGCAACTCGCACACCTTCTTGGCCTGGATGGCCTGGTACGGCCCGACCAAATTCCTGCAGAAGCTGCTCTTCCGCACGCCCTTTGTCATCGTGCCCACCGCCATCGGTGAATTTGAGCAGGACGGGCTGTATTGGCCGCTCAAATACAAGGCCATCGCCGAAAAATGGCAGACCAACACCACCTGGGGCGCGCTTTTCCGGCAGTACCAGCAGCACGGGGTGATGGCAAAAAACCTGTCGTAGACACAATTCGGGTTTCTTTTGTTTCATGTTTAGTCGCAACCTGCCTTAAACTTCCCAGCCCACCTGGGAACTCGGCCCTGGCGCGGGGCAGCACCACCCTCTATCCTGAAGGTGCAAGCAGACAACTTCAGGAGAAACCCCCATGACCAAACTCGCTCCCGCAGGCACGCAGATCGTCCCGCCCGCCGATTTTCCCGTTCGCTGGGCCGACTCCGCCGACGCCAACTATCACTGGACCCGCGACCGCGAACACAACCCGCAGCCCATTACGCCCATGTTTTCCAGCTTCGCCGCGCTAACCGCTGGAGCCGGGCGCGCCCGCACCGTCGAGGTGTACGGCGAGGCCATCCTGGGACGGCGCGACCTGCAATTCAACGGCTACAACTACTCGCGCGTTGTTCCTTTCACCGGCACGCCCGCAGAAATGGAAGCGCGCATCCACTTCAACCGCGAGCAAGTCGGCGCGGCAGCCTTTCGCCTGTCAAAGCTGTGGGAACAGAAATGGCTTCCCGAGTTGCAGTCAGCCTGGCGCTTTTGGCAGCAGTTCGACCTGGCCGGGGCGTCTCTCGATGATTTGACTGCCCATCTCGAAGAAACAATCCAGCGCAGCACCAGGGTCTACGAAATCCATTACTTGATGGGCCCGCCCATCTGGTGGGCGCTGGATAAATTCGCCAAATACTACTGCGACCTGTTCCAAGGGCAGTCCAGCCTGGACGCCCACCGCCTATTGCAGGGCTTTGACAACCAGACTCTGCGTATTGGGCAGGCCTTGTGGCGCTTGAGCCGCCTGGCCGCGCAAAACGACGCCGTGCGCAAGGCCATTCAAGAGTTCCCGGCTGATGAAATAGAACTCAGCCTGAGAACCACGCCCGCCGGGCAAGCCTTCCTCAGCGAACTGCGCGCCTTCCAGCAAGGTTACGGTCAGCGCAGCGACCTGTGGGATTGGGGCTATCCCAGTTGGAGCGAGAACCCCGCTCCCATCTTTCACAACCTCAAGCAGTACCTGGCGTCTCCCGGTCGGGACCCTGCCGAAATGCTGCGCGGCGCTGCCGCGGAACGCGAGCAGGCCATTGCCGCCGCCCGCGCACGCCTGGCGGGTTATCCCCGGCCGATCGTCGAGCGCTTTGAAAAGCTCCTGGCCGCGGCTCAAACCGCGCTGGTGCTCAGCGAGGACCACACCTACTGGATCGATTTCAACGGCTTCGGCTGGGTGCGGCGGGTGATCCTGGAATGCGGGCGGCGGATGGCTGCTGCCGAGCGACTGGGCCAGCCCGAAGACGTCTTCTATCTGTCCATTGGTGAGCTCATCGGGATGATGAAAGGCTCCCGGCTGGATTTGCGAGAGAAGACTGCCCGGCGGCGGATGGAAATTCTCCACTCGAGCACCTTCCCCGCGCCCGATGAGCTAGGTACGCGCCCTGAACGACCCCTGTCCATCTACTCGGCAGACGGCCTGCGTATGGCCCGTTACCTGGGCTGCTACGTGGAAGAAGCTCTGCCGCAGCCTGAAGAAGCAGGCCGCTTACGCGGGCAGCCCGGTTCAGCGGGCAAGGTGCGCGGGCGGGCGCGGGTCATTTTGACCCTCGCGGACGCCTACCGCTTGCAGCCGGGGGAAATTTTGGTGACCACCACCACGGCTCCGCCCTGGGCGCCGCTGTTCTTAATCGCCGCCGGGCTGGTGACGGACGCGGGCGGGCTGCTCTCTCACGGGGCGGTGGTCTCACGCGAGTATCGCATTCCGGCGGTGGTGGGCACGGGCTCGGCTACGCGGGCTTTGAGCGATGGACAATTAATCGAGGTGGATGGCGACGGCGGCACGGTGACCATTTTGTGAGGTGAACCATGAACATTTATCCATTAGGAACGACAGCATCACAGAACCCTTTGCGGGTGGGTGGAAAAGCCGCTCACCTAGCCCGGCTGGCAGCCCGCCACCCGGTGCCGCCGGGGTTTTGCATCGGGGCTTGCACACAGCTTGCCCAACCTTTCAACCAGGCCCTCAGCCAGGCCTACCGGCGGCTGGGGCAGCGCTGCGGAGCGGTGCCCCTGGCGGTGGCGGTGCGCTCCTCGGCAGTCGACGAGGACGGCTTGCAAGCCTCCTTCGCCGGGCAGCACGAGAGCTACCTGAACGTGAGCGGCGAGGAGGCCGTGCGCCAGGCCGTGGACCGCTGCATCGAATCGGCCCAAAGTTCGCGCGCGCTGGCTTACCGTCAGGCGCGTGGCCTGGACGAGCACAGCGGGGTGGCGGTGCTGGTGCAGCAGTTCATCCCGGCGGATGTATCGGCGGTAGTGTTCAGCGCCGACCCCACCAGCGGCGAGCGCGGCTGCGTGGTCATCAACGCAGCCTGGGGCATCGGCGAAAGCCTGGTGGGTGGCGAGGTAACCCCCGACCTGTATCGGGTGAGCAAAGACGACCTGCGCACCACGGCGCGCCTGATCGCCGACAAAGCGGTGATGACGGTGGCCTGCCCCGAAGGCACCCGCCAGGTGGCCGTGCCGCGTGCCTTGCGCCGCGAGCCCGCGCTGGACGATGGGCAAATCCGCGCGCTGGCCCTGCTGGCTCTGCGCCTGGAGGCTGCCCAGGGCTGGGCTGTGGATTTGGAGTGTTCGTTTTACCAGGAACGGTTCTATTTACTCCAATGCCGCCCCGTAACCAGGTTGTCTTAACAATTTGAAAATGAAGTAGCGCGGCTTCGCCGTGCTATCATTTTCAAAAATTAATCGTAACTACTTTGACAATGTCACATTTCACGTCGAAGCTTTCGACCCCACCCCTGCCCCTCCCCGCCGTCAAACAGCTCGGAAAATTCAATTCGTGAGCGGGGAGGGGAGAAGATTTCGCAAAAGTGAGGGGCTTTTGCCCCTCACTTTTGCAGAATTCTTTCCCTCCCCCGGCAAAGCACCTGAATGATCAAGAATCTTGGCAGCCGGGGGAGGGTAGGGTGGGGGGAAACACATGATTACGAAGACTATGGTTTTTTAAATGTGACATTGTCAAACTAATCAGGCCTTGGTAAAAAAGTCCCATCTTTCCCCAAGGGCTGAGAAGTAACAATTAATCTTCAAATAACCCCATCGGGTCCACCACCTGGAACCAGCCCGAAATGCGCCACAGGCAGTAAGCGCTCATTTCCTCGTTGGAGGCGGAGGCATCATAATGGGCCATCGACGGAAACTGCGCCCCCTCTGGGCCAATGCGCGCCTCCAGGTGCAGGTGCGGATTGAGGGCATTGCCGCTCATCCCCGTCTGGCCCAGCGGGCCGCCGCAGGCCACGGTCTGCCCCACCTGCAGCGGTATCGGGCTTTCCAGGTGCGCATAGAGCAGGTACAGCGAGGGCTGCGCCGTGGGCCAGTCCGCGGGGATTGCAAAATCGGGGCAGGTCAGCGGCGATTTGGCTTGCGGCGTGGGCATCATCTCAGGCAGCTCCAGCGGCGGCAGAATGCCTTCCAGCGGTGTTTCAATGATTACCGCATTGCCGTAGGGAAAGCGCTCGTTGATCACCCCCGCCACCGTTCCAGCCAAAGCCGCCCGCACCGGCCAACCCGCAAGAGCAATGCGCGTTTGCGGGTCCAGGTAAGCAAAATCCACGCCTTGATGCGGCTCGTCGCGGCCCAACGGCGGCGGAGCATAGCGATTGACCACAGCCTCGCGCAATCCGGCGTAATCAAAATCGGCCATCGGCGAGCAAACCGCCGGTTCCAGCGGAGCCGGGGTGCTGGTGGGCGCGGGGCTGGGGCTGGGCACAGTTGTGGGCGTGAGCGTCGGCGTGGGACTGGGCGCGCGGGTCTCGGTGGGCAAGGGAGTGGCAGTCGGCGGCTCTGGGGTGGGGGCGCAAGCGGCCAACAGCAAAACCGCAATCACCAGGGGCAAGAAGTGACGAATGAGCGGGGTCATGCGAGGATTATACCGCGGGGTGGGAGATCAAGAAAATTCACCCGCAAGGGCGCTTGTATGCAGGCGAGTTGGCTATTAAAATAATTGTATTGAGTAGGACGGTCCCCCATCAAAGGATATCCCTGTGACCCATAGCTTCAAGTGGTGGCAAAAAGCAGTCTTTTACCAGATCTATCCGCGCAGCTTTGCCGATGGCAACGGTGACGGCATCGGAGATATCCCGGGTATCATCAGCCGCCTGGATTACCTGCAAGACCTGGGCGTTGATGCCATCTGGCTTTCCCCGCATTACCCCTCGCCCCAATTTGACGTAGGCTACGACATCGCCGACTACACCAACGTCGAACCTGCCTATGGCACGCTGGCAGACTTCAAACAACTGCTAGAAGGGCTCCATCAGCGCGGCATCCGCCTGATTCTCGACCTGGTTCTCAACCACACTTCCGACCAGCACGGCTGGTTCCAGGAATCACGCAGCAGCCGCGACAACCCCAAGCGCGACTGGTATATCTGGCGCGACCCCCAGCCCGATGGCTCCCCGCCCAACAATTGGGACTCCACCTTTGGCGGCTCGGCCTGGGAGTTTTACCCGCTCACCGGGCAGTATTACTACCACTTCTTCTTCAAAGAACAACCGGATTTGAACTGGCGCAACCCGCAGGTCAAACAAGCCATGTGGGACGCCATTCGCTTCTGGCTGGACATGGGCGTGGACGGCTTCCGCCTGGACGCCCTGGGAACCATCTACGAAGACCCGCTCTTGCCCAACCACACCGCCGGCATGTCGCTGGTCGAACTGCAAAGCGCCTATATCGCCGCGCAAAACGAAGAAGAACGCCGGGCGTTGGGCGCGCAGTTCGATATCCTGCACAAATATCAGATCGAGCTGCCCGAAGTGCAAGACTTGATGAAAGAACTGCGCAGCCTGGTCGACCAATACCCGGATCGCGTGCTGGTCGGCGAGACCAGCGAAATCCGCTACTACGGCGATGGCAGTAATCAACTGCACATGCTCTTCAACTTCCCGCTGTTGGAGATTGAGGGGCCGCAAACGCCTGCCCATGTGCGCAAGAACCAGCAGCAGCGCATCGCTGCCATGCCCCCGGGCGCATGGGCTGCCAACACCTCGGGCAACCACGATGGGCCCAGAGTCTGGGACTCCTGGGGGGACGGAAAAAATAACGCAGCGCGAGCGCGGCTTTCGCTGGCCGAGGTGCTCACCCTCAAAGGAACGCCCTTCCTCTACAATGGCGAGGAAATCGGCATGACCAACCTGATTCTGCAAGACCCGGCTTTGTTCCGGGACAATCTCTCGATCTATGCCTACGAAAAGTTGATCGGACTGATGCGCCTTCCCGCCGAAGAGGCGCTGAAAATGGCGGTACAATATGGCAGGGATCGCTGCCGCTCGCCCTTGCAGTGGCGCGACGCACCGAACGCCGGGTTCTGTCCCCAGGGTGTCACGCCCTGGCTGCCGGTCAACCCAAACTACGCCGATGGCGTCAACGTTGCCGACCAGGAAGCCGATCCGGATTCACTGTTGAACTTTTACAAAGCGCTGCTGCGATTGCGCAAACAAAACCCGGCCCTAAGCGAGGGCGATTACGTGCCCTTGCTGGAAAAATCAAAGGATTGCCTGGTATTCCTGCGCAAGATCGAAGGAGCACAGACCGTGCTGGTGGCGCTGAACATGAGTGAGAAAGAGCACACGCTCAATCTGGATGCTGCCGGACAATTTGGGCGCTTGCTGTATTCCACCCGGCGCAGAAAATCCATATTGGACCTCAAGCGGGTCAAATTGGCGCCTTTTGAGATATTCCTGACCGAAAGTATATAGTATTCTCTTGTAAAATATGGTATCGTTCAGTGAGGCCACCGCCTTTTCTGATTAATCACCGCGATTCTGGTTCTTTGAATGGAGAGGAAAGATGGAAAACGTAAAAGAAATCGTTGGCTTTTTGCAAAATGTACCGCTGCTTCATGGATTGAAGCAAAACCAGCTTGAAAAGCTGGCCCGGCGTTTCGTCGAGCGTGAGTTCAAAGCCGGACAGGTCATCGTTGAACAGGGCAAGGGCGGCGTTGGGTTCTTCCTCATCGTCTCTGGCGCAGCCGAAGTTGTGCGCATGCGCAGCGACGGCGATAAGGTGGTGGTGAACAGCTTTGGCCCGACCGATTTCTTTGGCGAGCTGGCCTTGTTGGATGACGGTCCGCGAACGGCAACGGTGACAGCTACCGCGGCCACCAAGTGCCTGGTGCTGACCAGCTGGGACTTCATCGCCGAACTGCGCGAGGACACCGATATGGCGGTGATCATCCTCCAGCAGTTGGCCGCCCGCTTCCGCCGCGCTCTAGAAGCCCTCTAGACTGCCTGAAAGCAATAACCGGGTTTTGGAGCGTGACTGCGCTCCAAAACCCGATGGTACGATAGGCAGCCTTCTCAATGCCTCCCAAACCCACACAAGCAACTCTACTACTAGCCCGCCAGCCGGGCTAGTTTAAGGGTAACTACTCATGTATGAAGATAAGAACTAAATTTGAGAGACATACTGGTGTTTCGCGCCTATAAACCCCTCAAAGTCAGCAACTCTCCCCAACTTCGATGAGTAGTTACGTCTAAGGTAATAATGAAGTGTTCTAACTGCGGATTCGACAGCCCGCCCGAAATGCTCTTTTGCGGCATGTGTGGAACGCGCCTTGCGCAAGCGTGCAAGTCGTGCGGCTTCACTAACCCGGCTGCCTACCGCTACTGTGGCAAGTGCGGCCAGCCTTTGCCCGCCATCAGCGAGCTGCCCCTGGCGCTCCCTGAGAGCATTGTGCCGCCCGCCAGCGGAGCCTTTGAACTACCACCCGCGCTCAAGGTAGCGCCCCTGGAAGGCGAGAAGAAGGTTGTCACCGTCATCGTCACCGACATGACCGGCTCGACCCCCCTGCTGGAACGCCTGGGCACCGAGGCGTGGGTCGATTTGATGAACCGCATTTTGAACATCCTGGAAGGCGAAATCTACCGCTTCGGCGGCGTGGTGGACCAGTTCCGCGGGGATGGGCTGGTAGCCTTTTTTGGCGTGGGCTCCTCCAATGAAGATGACCCCGAGCGGGCCATTCTGGCCTCGCTGGCCATGCAGCAAACCATCAAGCGTTTCGCTGCGGAAATGCCCGAAGAACAAGGCCGCGAGATCCAAATGCGCATCGGGGTCAACACCGGCGACGTGATCGTCGCGCGGGTGGGCAACGCCCGCCAGCACAGCGAAGACACCGCTATGGGCATGGCCATTGCCGTCGCCGCCCGCCTAGAAGCCGCCGCCCAACCCGGCACCGTGCTGGTCAGCGAATCGGCCCACCGCCAAACCGCGAACAAGTTTGAATGGGAAGCGCTCGGCTCCATCTCCGTCAAAGGCGTCAGCCAGCCCATCGCGGTCTACCGCCCCATCGGGCTGCCCTCCGGCGAAACGCAAGCCCGCCTTGAGCACACCTTTGGCATCAACGTACCCATGGTGGGGCGCGAGAAAGAGATGCGCGTCCTCAAAGACAGCGTCGAAGACCTGTACGTTGGCCGCGGGCAGATTATCACCCTGATTGGAGACAAAGGGGTGGGCAAAACCTACCTGATCAAAGAACTGCAGGACTACTTCCTGCACCAGGGCGCCCTGCTGGCCGAAGCGCAGGACAGCTACACCCCGCCCACCGTCCCCCTGACCTGGATCAACGGGCGCTGCCGCTCCTTTGGCCAGCCCACTCCCTACTACGTTTGGCGAGACTTGCTCTTTAATTGGCTGGGTGTGCGGCAGGGCGATTCGAAAGAAGAAATTCGCGACCAACTGCGCCTGCGCTGTCAGGAAGTGTGGGGCGAGAAGACCGCCGAGCATTACCCGTACATGGCCTCCTTCCTGACACTGCCTGTGGAAGAAGAGTTTGCCGAACGCGTGCGCTACCTGGAAGCCGAGTCGCTGCGCCAGCAGTTCTTTGTGGCCACGCGCAGCTTGATGGAAGGGCTGGCAAAAAAAAGCCCGCTGGTGGTTGTGCTGCGCGATATGCACTGGGCTGGGGCTGCTTCTCTGGACCTGCTGCGCTACTGTCTGCCGCTGTGCGACAGCGAAACCCTCTTATGGGTCATCATCTTCCGCTCCGAGCGTGATACCCCCATTTGGGAATTTGACCATTTCCTCGAAACCGAATATCCTCACCGCCTGAAGCGGGTTGAATTGATGCCCCTCAGCCACGATGAAAGCCGGGCTTTCATCGAATCGATGATCGGCCCCCGCGTGCTGCCCAAAGAAACGGAAGCGCTCATCATCAATAACTCCGAAGGCAACCCCTTCTACATCCAGGAGCTGATCTACTCACTGGTGGACCAGAACATCCTGGTCCGGCAAGAGAAAGACGGAAAATGGCGCCTCACCGGGAAGATCAACTCGCTGGACCTGCCCGCCAGCTTGCAAACCCTTCTCTCCTCGCGCATCGACCGGCTGGCCCCGGACGAGAAAAATGTTCTCCAGGTGGCTTCCATCATCGGTTCGGTGTTTTGGTTCAGCGTTCTGCAGGAACTGGTGGGCGAGGCTTACCCGCTCAAAAGGATATTGGCCGGGCTGCAGCGCGCCCAAATCATCCAGGAGAATGGTCAAGTGTCTGAGCTAGGCATGCAATACGCCTTCCGCTCCAACTTGATGCGCGACGCCGCCTACGAGAGCATGCTCTCCCCGCAGCGCTCCGCCTATCACCTGCGCATCGCCGAATATATGGAAGCCAACATCAGCTCCAACGTGCTCTCTGGTTACGACGGACTGCTCACCTACCACTACCGCAACGCGGGCAGGGCCGAGAAAGAGTTGTACTACACCCTGCAAGCCGCCCGCCAGGCGCAGGCCATTTATGCCAACGCCGACGCGCTGGCCCATTACAATCGGGCTTTAGAATTGGTGGAGTTGATTGAAAACGCCACCGAGATTCATGGGCGGCTCGAAGCCGCGCATTCCATCAAATTCGAAATCCTCGACGGGCGCATCGACATCCATTACCGCATGGGAAACCTCGCGTTGGGGAACGCCGACGCGCGCGCGCTGCTGCCGCTGGCCGAGCAGATGAAGGACAACACGCCCTGGATGATCGACGCGCTGCTGCGCCAACCCGAAGTGACCAACCCCAGCCGCCAGCAGTTGGAAAAAGGCCTGGAGCTTTCACAACGCGCCCTGGATCTTTCCCGCAAGATCGGCACGCGCGAGCGCGAACTGCGCAGCCTGATGAGCCTGACCAACTGTGCTTACTTGCAACGCAATCCCCTATACCGGGAAACCGCTCAGCGCGCCCTGGACCTGGCTCGGGAATTGGGCGACCAGCGCTCCGAGGTGATCATGCTGCTCAATATCGGCAGCGCCTACGGCATGGATGACATCCAGCGCAACATGGAATATCTGGAAGCCGCCTTGCCCATCCTCAAACAACTGGATGACAAAGGATTGGAAATCGACGTGCTGCGCGGGTTGAGCGAGCAATACGAACGCAGCGGAGATTACTACCGCCAACTAAAAGAGTTCGAACAGCAGCGCCTGGACATGGCCCGCGAGATTGGCGAACGCCTCACCGAAATCAGCGCGCTCATGTTCTGCGGGCAGATCCACGCCATTTATCTGGGCGATTACCAGGGCGGGCTGGCCTTGCTCGAAGACTCGCTGCGCGGATGGGAAGACAACGAAGAAAACCTGTTCAACCTGTTGCGCGTGGCACAGGTAAGAGTTGCCCTGGGACAATTGCAAGAAGCGGAAGCCATTCTGAAGAAGTGCCACCCGCTGGCAGAGAAGAATCCCCTCGACATTGGGCGAGCCGGGCTGTACCTGGTTTCTGCCATTATGGCAAATTCACAAGAAGACGAGGCCAGCCTGCGCTGGGCGCTGGAGTTGGTCTCGAGGATTGACACGCTGGCGGAAGAGAATCTGGTGTCGCGCCAGTACCAATTAGCTGCTTTTTGCGAGGCCACGGCTGCCCACCTGGGTCTGGCACGCTGCTTGCCCGACGAGACCGAGAGCCAATTCCACGCGCAAAAGGCGTTGGAATGCTCCAGCAAGGCCATAGAATTGTTCGAGCGCTTTGGCTTTGTGCAGATCATTGAATGCACCAGCGAAGAAGTGCTTTACCGCCGCGGCCTGGCCCTGGAGGCCAACGGGCAGCCAGAAGAAGCCGGCAAACTTTTCCAGCGAGCCTACGACGAGATGATGCGCAAACACGCCATGATTCCCGAAGACACGATCTTTAAACGCACCTATCTTGAAAACATCGCCTTGCACAGGGAAATCATGGCACGGGTGCAAAAATCCGCGCCGCAAACACCGGCATAACCCAACCATTGGAGGTCGACATGAATTACACCTTTCTCGGTTCAACCGGCATCCAGGTCAGCAAACTGTGCTTTGGCACTATGTCCTTTGGCGGTGACGCCGATGAATCCACCTCGGCGAGCCTGTTCGCCCGCTGCCGCGATTCCGGCATCAATTTCTTTGACTGCGCCAACACCTATTCGGGCGGGCGCGCCGAGGAGATCCTGGGGCGGTTGTCCCAGGGCTCGCGCCACGAACTCATCCTGACCAGTAAATTCTACTTTCCGATGGGCAGCGACATCAACGCGCGGGGAGCCTCGCGGCGCAACATGCGCCAGGCGGTGGAAGCCAGCCTGAAACGCTTAGGTACCGACTACCTGGACGTGTATTTCGTCCACCACTTCGACGAGCACACCCCCATAGAAGAAACCCTGCGCGGGCTGGATGATCTGGTCAGCGCAGGAAAGATCCTCTACCCCGGCGTGAGCAACTTCGCCGCCTGGCAGATTGCTAAAGCGCTGGGCATCTCGGCCCGGCACGGCTGGGCCTCGTTCGCGGTCATCCAGCCAATGTACAACCTGGTCAAGCGCCAGGCTGAGGTAGAAATCCTGCCGCTGGCGCAGTCCGAAGGCCTGGGTGTAATTCCCTATAGCCCGCTGGGCGGGGGCCTGCTCACCGGCAAGTATGCGCCCGGCGTGCGCCCCGATTCGGGCCGCCTGGTAGAAAACGCGCTGTACCAGAAGCGCTACAAAGGAGAAGATGTCTATGAAACCGCCGGGCGCTTCACGCAGTTCGCCCAGGAGCGCGGCTTTGACCCAGCCGCCCTGGCAGTGGCCTGGGTGGCGGCCCATCCCGGCGTGACGGCGCCGATCATTGGCGCGCGCAACCTGACGCAATTGGAAGGCTCGCTCAAGTCCATGGACATCGACATGACCCCCGAACTGCGCGCCGAAGTGTCGGCCCTTTCAGTGGAGCCACCCCTGGCCACCGACCGCAGCGAAGAAGCCGCGTAGCGATGCTTCTTCCACCCCTCCCTCCGGGAGAGGTCGCGCAGACACACACGCCCTGGCACTGTCTGCCAGGGCGTGTGTGTCTGCGCGGGTGAGGGTGAGTAGTGGCTTGTCAGCATCGAAAAACATGGTGCGCATCGATTCCACCCTCACCCTAACCCTCTCCCTAAAAGGGCGAGGGAACAGAGGCGCAAACCTACCCCTGAATTGCCGCCGCCAATTGGCACATCAACTCCCGGTCGCGCTCAAGGTAAAAACGAACGCCATCCATCATCTCCTGCGGATAGGACCACGGCCCGCCCCGGCGCAGCTTCCCCGGCTCGTCCATGTAGCGGGGAACGATGTGGGCATGCAGAACGGGATCCGAATTCCCGCCAATGAAGTAATTCACCCGGTAAGCACCCAGCGCTGACATCAGCGCATCTCCCACCACGGTCATGTCACAGAGGAACTCGGCGCGGCGAGCGCGGTCAAGCGCATTAATGGAAGGCACAACCGGGCCGGGCGCTAATATACAGTATCCGCGTAGATATTGCATTCCCGCCAGCAGCACCCATCCCGATGGCACCCGACAGATCAAAGATGGCTCACGCCCGGCGCGGGCCAGTTCGACCTGGGTTTCAATGAGCTTGGACATTGACGATTCGTTTCCTTTGCGATGAATTTCCATCGGAGGGTGAGAAAAACTTCCTTTGCATTTACCCCTCTAACACCGATAATACGATTGTAACAGACAAAAGAACGCCCCGGCCTGGCGTGAAGCGCGGAAACTTCCCCAGGCAATCAAGGCTTCAACATCTGTGACTACCTTGACAATGTCACTTTAAAATATTGGGCTTGTGGCCCCACCCCCGCCCCTCCCCGCTGCCAGTGCTTTGAAAAAGTCAGTCTGTGTGCGGGGAGGGGAGAAGATTTCGCAAAAGTGAGGGGCTTTCAGCCCCTCACTTTTGCAGAATTCTTTCCCTCCCCCGGCAAAGCACCTGAGTGATCGAGAGTCTTGGCAGCCGGGGGAGGGTAGGGTGGGGGCAACACCCGAGTTCGAAGGTCATGCCATTCTAAAGTGACATAGTCAAATTACTCAGTCAGAGGAGGAAGGGGCTTTTCCCCACCCACTGAATAGTTACCAACATCTTATCGTTTGGCGAGGGAGAGGGATATACATGATCAACAAGGGGTTTTCAATTCGCTTTTGGGGTGTGCGCGGCAGCTATCCCACCCCTGGGCCGTCGACCATGCGTTACGGAGGCAACACCTCCTGCGTGGAAGTATCCGTCAACGGCTACACCTTGATTTTTGACAGCGGCACGGGCATCATTGCACTGGGCAAAGAACTCGCCCGCCGTGCCCGCCAGTCGGGGCAGCCGGTGGAAGCCACCCTGCTGCTCAGCCACCTGCACCACGACCACACCCAGGGCTTCCCCTTCTTCGTCCCGGCCCTGCTGCCCGCTTCTCGCCTGACCGTGCTGGGACCCGACTTCATGGACTCCAACCCGCTGGATACCCTCTCAACCGTGATGAACCCCCCGCACTTTCCGGTCAGTCTGTCCGAGTTGAACAGCAGCCTGACCTTCGGCACGCTGCGCGAGAAAGATGTCCTCTTGATGGGCGAATCGGTGGGCGGAACGCTGGTATGCAGCGCACTGGACCCCCGCGCTCGCTTTGGCGACCCCGACCTGGTGCGCGTGCGCGTGCTGCGCTCTTATGCGCACCCCAACGGCGTGCTGCATTACCGCGTCGATTGGCGTGATCATTCCATGGTCTACGCCACCGACACCGAAGGTTATGTCAACGGTGACCGGCGGCTGGCTGGCTTCGCCCTGGGCACAGACTTGCTGATCCACGACGCGCAGTATACCGATGAGCACTACCTGGGCCTGCTGCCAGGCATTGCCACCACTCAGGGGTTTGGACACTCCACCACCAGCATCGCCATCGAGGCCGCTCGCGCCGCGCAAGCCGGGCAGTTGGTGCTGTTCCACCATGCGCCCGAGTACGACGACGACCAACTGGATCGCATCGCCGCCCAGGTGGAAACCATGCAGCCGGGCACGCTGGTCGCCCGTGAAGGTCTGGAGATCGAGCTGGTAGGCGCCCCCATTCCGGTATCCACCGCAATCATGGTGCGATAAGTCCCCCCCTGACTTCCCCCCGCTTTCTTTTTGAAAAGCGGGGCAAATCGGGTCATTGGGAATTTACGTGGTGAAATCCGCATTTTGGAGTGTTAGGGCGGCGAAGCCGCCCTAACACTCCAAAATGCGGCACCTACCACGGCAGTTTCCAAAGAGCCGGAAAATCTGAAATCTTTTCGGCGTATAATATTGAGGAGGGATGCAATGGTCGCCGTAATCGGACTGCGCCGGGTTGCATGGCCCACGGTGAGTGCAGCGATGGAAACATTCGAAGGGCTGGATCATATCCAATTATTTTCAGGACTGAACGCCTCACAGAAAGCCTGGATCGCGGCGCGCCTATACCGGCGCACCTTCCAGGAAGGCATGGAATTGATGATCGCCGGGACGCCCGGTGAAGTGGTCTACTTCATCCTGAGCGGCACCGTCAAGATCTATATACCGCAAATCAACGGCACAGATGTCATCGTAAACTTGATGGGCCCCGGCGATACGGTCGGAGAGTTGAGCGTGCTCGACAGCGCCGGGCGTTCGGCCAGCGTCATCACCCTGGAAGAGACACAGGTGGTTTGGATGAGCCGCAGCCACTTCCAAGAAGCACTCCAAACCATCCCTGTCCTCTCGCAGAACCTGCTGCGCATCCTCAGCGCGCGCTTGCGCCGCACCACCGAGCAAATTCAAACCCTGGCTTCGTTGACCATTCCAGAGCGGGTGGTTAACCAGTTGCTGCTCATCGCCGAAAACTATGGGCGAGTGCGCCCCGAAGGCATCTACATCCCCATCCGTCTCACGCAAGGCGAAATCGCCGAGCTGGTGGGCGCCTCGCGCAAACGCGTCAACCAGGTGATGGTTTCGCTCAAGCGCAGCGGGCTCATCAGCAGCGACGCCCAGGCGCACATCACCCTGCACAACGCCGAAGCCCTCAAAGATTGGGAAGAAAAATAATTGGCCCGCTTAACTACTCCGCCAGCGGTGAAAGAGGTCCGAATTTGAGGTATTTGTGGGGTGCTTCGCACCCCACAAATACCTCAAATTCGGGGACTCTCCTCGCCCTCTGCACAGTTACAATCCCTCAAAAACAGAACACGCCGAGCTTCGCTCGGCGTGTTCTGTTTTTGAGGGATTAATCAATCCAGCTTTTGTCTGGCCAGATCGACTCCGCCGCGCAGTTCCTTCTCATAGAGCGGGAACTGGCGCGCAATGCGCATCCCTGCTCGCTCATACAGGCGCGTGGCGCCTGTCAAGCTCGAGCCGTCCACGCCCAACCCCACCTTGCGGGTGCCGCGCTGCCAAAAGTTGGCAAAGGCATGGTTGAGCAGCGCCAACCCCAGGCCGTGCTTGCGCCACGGGCGGCACACCCCCAACGTGTTCACCCAGGCCATCTCCGGGTCCTCATCGGTCTTGGGGCTGCAGAAGCAAATCCCCGCCACCTGCTCGCCATCCATCGCCAGGTACCAGATTTCAGGATTGAAATCCTTGTCGTTTTCGACGAAATGAGTCCAACGTTCTAACGTTTGCTCGAAGGGATCGGTCACAAAGCCCCAATGATCCTGGAAGGACTCGCGGAAAGCCTGGATGCCGGCGGGGAAATCTTCAGGGTAACGCAGCGGGCGGATGTCGATGCCGGCAGGGATTTCTACCGGCGGCTCCTGCTCCAATGTGATGCGCATCTGATAGTAGGTACGAATGTGGGTAAAGCCTCTGCTCACCAACACGTCTTGGCCGGCCTTGTTTTCGACCGGCAAGCTTTGATCGAGCGATACGCGGGTGTCGGCCGGGGCGCGGTCGATGGTTGCCTGGGCACGGGCCACAATCCAATCCAGCAAGAAACCACCGATTCCTTGCCCGGTGTAATTCGGGTCTACCTCGGCGTAGCTGTGCTTGCGCACATGCGGGTCGGCCGTGTCCCAGTGCTCACCATATCCTACCGGTTGGTCGTGCTCATCTACGACGAGCATCACGTCTTCTTTATAATCGAAGCCGGGAGTCTGCCAGGCCGAAAGGCAATCATCCGCATTGTCAACGTTGATTCCCAAAAGGGCCTGCGAGCAGCGGTTGAACAATGCCACCACCGCTTCGGCGTCTTCCAGACGCATACGGCGCGTGGTCAGCCCGGCGGGCAAACTATAAGTCTGATTTTCGATCAAAGTAGCCATTTCATCCTCTCAATCTTTCCTATCCATTACGATGCAGCTTGCCTTTGCGCTTGGCATAGCGCTCGGCCTGCCCAAACACCCACAATCCCGCCGGGATGAGGGCCATGCCCATCAACAAGACGGGCCAAACAAAACGCCACAGCGAGCCGGTGGGGGCGCTGTCCAGCAGCGCCAGTCGCACCCCTTCCAGCACATAGGTCGCCGGGCTGATCACCGCCAGCTCCTTCAAGAAGCCCGGCAGCACACTCACAGGGTAATAGACGCCTGAGATGAGCAGCAGCAAGGCCACAAAGACGTGGGTCATCTGCGAGCCGCGCTCGGGGAAAAGCAGCGGCAGCGATGAAGCCATGATGCCGATGCCGATGAAAGAAAAGCTCCCCGCCAGCAGCACCAGCACCCCGCCCAGCAAGTTGGCCTCACCGAGGTCGATTTCGAACACCATCGCGGTGATTCCCAGAATCACGCCCGTGAACAGCAGGCTGTAGACCACGGAGAAGAAGGTCTGTCCGGCCATGTGCGTCAGCCGGTGGATGGGCGCCATGAGCGTGTACTCAATGGTCCCTTCCCAACGCTCAATGTTGATCAGGTCGGTGATCCAGTAGAAAATTGTCGACAGGAACCGCCACACCAGCGTGCCAATGAGCAGGTAGAGCACAAAGTAGCTGGTATCGACCTGCGGCAGAGGCTGGTCCGAGCCGGAAATGGCGCCCATGCCCAGGCCGATGAAACTGACCGACAGGCTTTCGGCGACTGAATAGACTAACCAGACCAATTCCCAAGACCAGTAGCGCTTAATCAGGTTAAAGTTTCGTTCCACAAACGCGTAAGACGCGCGAAACTGAACAGTCAAGGCAGTCATAGGACACCTTTATACTTTTTGTTGGGCCTCCCACTCATCGCGAAGAATGCCCATATAGATCAGATCCCAGCGTTGGTCGCCGCGCAGCAGCCATTGGCGCTGGCGGCCTTCCTCCCGGAATCCACATTTCAGGTAAGAACGCTGTGCGCGTTCGTTGTACCCGAACACGTTGAGGTTGACGCGGTGCAGGTTCAGCCCGGCAAAGGCATAGCGCAAGAAAATGCGCATGGCGTCGGTGCCGTAGCCCTTGCCCCAATACTCCGGCTCGCCAATGCCAATGCCTACCCAGGCCGAACCTGCCACCCAGTCAAACCCATCCATATCCACAAAGCCGATCAATCGATCGTCGGCCAGCGTGCGGATGGCAAACATGTAGATCTCATCGATGTGCTCTTCCAGCCAGGTTCGGGACTGTTTTGTCGTCCACAAAACCGACGGATCGGAATCAAGCAAATGTTGATATTCCGTGTTGCGGCTCCATTCGAGCATCATATCGACATCTTTATCCAGATCCACAGCACATAAGCACACCAACTCTCCAGACAGGTTGAAGGCGGTCATCAGGCCACCTCCAACAATTGCGACTGGAAGGTCATCCACTCGGGCCGCAGCATGCCAAAGGACAAGCGGTCCCAGTAGCGCCCGTTGTGGAAAACAGCCTGACGCTGGCGCACTTCCAGGAAGAACTGCGCCGCCCGGTACAGGTCTTGGGCCGGCTCATCGTGCTCTTCCACCCGCGCCGTCACCCGGAACAGGTTCAGTTCATCAAAAGCGTAGCGCAGGGTCATTTCCAGCGCCTCGCGCGCAAACCGCTTCCAATCGTCACACTCGCCCAACACCAGGTCGAAGGTCGCCGCGCCATGCACCCAGGCCACCCCAGCGATGTGCATAATGCCCACCAGCCGGTCGTCGGAGCGCTCGCGCAGGGCGTACAGGTACGAGCCCGTGCCCTTCTCGGTCTCTTTCAGCCATCCTTCCAGGATCTTCTTCACCTCGAAGACGGTCAGAGGATGGGCAGGTTTGTCGGTCAAGCGGCGGGCAATTTCGAACCGGCAAGTCCAGTTCGCCACAATTTGGGGATCTTTTTCAAGATCGATCGGTGTGAGCCGGATATTCCGGCCGTCGTACAAAGGTATGTGGTTCATACGGGTTCCTCTTCTTCGCTGACCAGTTTCGAGCCGGTCAATTCCAGGAATACATCTTCCAGGGTTACTTCCGTTCCGTTTTTCGAGACAATCATTGCTTTTAATGCTTGCGGCGTGTCCAGCGCAATGATTTTCCCATGATTCATAATCGCTATGCGATCGCACAGCGTATCCGCCTCAGTCATATCGTGCGTCGTCAAGATCATAGTAGTTCCGTCCTGATCGCGCAGTTCGCGAATGACGGCCTGTACTTCGCGCTTCGAGCGCGGGTCGAGGCCGGTGGTGGGCTCGTCCAGCAAGAGCAGCTCGGGCCGAGAAAGCAGCGCTCGGGCAATAGCCACCTTTTGCTGCATCCCGCGCGACATCTCTTCCATCGGGTTGAAGATATCGCGCTTTTCCAGGCCCAGACGGGTGAGAATTTCCACCACCCGCTTGCGCACGTCCCCGGCCTCCAGGCCGTAGAGGCGTGCCCCGTAGAGCAGATTCTCCATGGGAGAGAGCTTCTTGAAGAAGCTAGCCTCCACCGAAACCCGGTTGATGCGCTCTTGCACCTTCATCGGCTGGCGCACCACATCGTAACCCAGCACGTCAATCCGCCCGCTGTCGGGCAGCATGAGCGTGGAAATCAGCCGGATGAGGGTCGACTTCCCGCCGCCATTGGGCCCCAGCACCCCAAAAATTTCGCCTTTGGGAACGCTGAAGGTGACGTGATCGACAGCAACGACGTAGGGGAGGTGCCCGTTTTCAGCCGATGCGCCGTTCTTCCCGTTTCCGTTACTGCCATTGCCGTTCTTTCCATTCCCGGCATGGTTACGATTGAGCATCCGCTTCCAAAACGAGTCGGCGGGCTTGCTGAATTTTTTATACACATCGCTGACAGTGATCGCGTCCATCTCAAACTCCAAGTATAGGTTCCGAAGAAAACAAAAAAAGCCACGGTCGGTGACTCGTGGCCTTACGAGCTGAAATTAAAAAACCGGCCACGGGTCTGTCTTGCACCCGTGGCCGGAAGGTTTCTAGGAAGTTATCCTAACGGCAAACAGGCGCAATACGACAAGGAACACCCACAACGCCACCGAAATCAGATTCGGTGATCAGCCACGGGGTGGAGATGACAATTGCAAATTCCTTTACCATGCGCCTTTGCTCCTTTCTCAAGATATCGAACGAAAAAAAGTGTACCATGCACATTCAGAATTCGTCAAGGGTTAATTTATGATTAATTTTCCACAAAACACCTACGAATCCATACCTTTCATTCGCGAAATTCGTGGAGAATCTTCTTCCTCTCTGCGCCCTCCGCGCCTCTGCGGTTCCTCCTCACCCCCTGCGGGCGCAGCTCACCCCTTATTTAATCCCGATTCTCTTAACATCGCTGCCCCCCTACCCGAAATCCGCGTCCAAAATTTACTCTCTTCCCATTCGCGCCCATTCGCGAAATTCGCGGATAAATCCTTCGCTTCTACTTCAGCGGCGTCTTGGTGGGCACCCCCACCCGCCGGGGATAATTGGGCGGGGTGGCAGCCTTCTTATCGATGATCACCAGGTAGCGGTCCTCGGCAACGCCCGGCAAATGCACCGGAACCAACTGGCGCAGCCGGCCACCCAGCAAATGCGCGGGGCGTTCTCCGGCCTGTGCTTCGGCTGGGCCGCTCTCTCCCTTCTGAGCCAGCATCCCCCCACCCACCTTGACCAAAGGCAGCAGATACTCCACTAGAATGGGCAAATTAGCCACCGCGCGGGCCACCGCCCACTCGTGCAGTTCCCGGTGCGCAGGCATTCGTCCCAACTCTTCGGCGCGGGCGGTCGAAAAATCCACCCGCTCCAGTTCCAGCGTCTTGACGATATGCTTGCAAAACTCAATCTTCTTGCCCACCGAATCCACCAACGTCAGGCGAATCTCGGGGTACAGAATCTTCAAAGGGATGCCTGGAAACCCCGCCCCCGTGCCGATGTCGATTAGACTGGCAGGAACCCGCCCACGGAAGGCCAGTGCGCAGGTCAACGAGTCGAGGAAGTGCTTGGTGCGAATGCCCTCTACGTCCCGAATGGCCGTCAGGTTCATGCGCTCGTTCCAATCCATCAGTTCCTGCTCGTAACGCTGAAAAGCCGCAATCTGTCGCGGCGTCAGGTAGATTTTTAGCAGGTTCTGCGTGTCGAGGATGAACTTTTCCATGGCACGCTGATTATACACTCAAACCGAGACACGGTTGCGCCCGGCTTGCTTGGCCCGGTACAGGGCCGCATCGGCGTGTTCCAGCAGCGCATCCAGGCTGGCATAATCCTCTATCAACTCAGCCACCCCCACGCTGGCTGTCACCTTCACCAACCCTTGCTTCGATTCGATGGTCACATCGCGGATCGTCTCACACAGGCGCTGGGCAATGCTCAAAGCTCCTTCCAGGCTTGTCTCAGGCAAAAGCACCACAAATTCTTCACCGCCATAACGCCCTACAAAATCGGAAGCACGGATTTGCGCAGCACAGGTGCGTGAAATCTCACTTAGCGCTTTGTCACCGATCAAGTGTCCAAAAGTGTCGTTGATTTTCTTGAAGTGATCCAGGTCCAACATGACCAGGGAAAGCGGCGTATGATAGCGGTGGGAGCGAGTGAACTCCTGCATGGCACGCTCAAAGAAGCTGCGCCGGTTCAAAATCCCTGTCAATGGATCGATCGTGGCCAGGCGCTGTACCTCGCTGAACAACTCGGCATTTTGAATGGCAATCACTGCTTGTTGAGCAAACATTTCCAGCAATTGCATATCACGATGGTTGAATTTTCGCTGCGCCGCCTCATCCCCCACTGCTAACACGCCCAGCAGGCGCGCGCCGCTCACCAGCGGCACCGCCACAATGGAAGTATGCGAGGCCAGATACTGTGGGCTGCGGCCTTCCCACTCGGCATAATCATCAATGACCATCGATTGGCGCGTCTGCGCCACTACGCCCATGCAGCCTTCTCCCAATTGCATGATGGTTCCGGTGTAGTCGCGCTCCTTGAGGTAGCTGACAACAATCTCTAGTTCCTGGTTATCCTCGTGATACATGGCCAGTTCGCTATCGCGGACATTCATCAACCCCACCATGCGTTCCACAATCGCCTTCAACAGGCGAGGCAGTTCCAACTCGGCCGAAATATCTTGCAAGGTGGCGCGCAGCACTTCCAGCTCTTGAATCCGCTGCCTCTCGCTGGCCTCGATGCGCCTGCGCTCGGTGATATCGCGAACCACGAACACCAGACTCTTGGGCTTGCCTTTGCCATCGCGCAGCACACCCCCGTTGGTTTCAAATTCAAACAGCGTGCCATTCTTGCGCAGCCCGTGATACTCCAGAATCCCAGCACCCGTGCCTTGCGCTAATCGAGTCACATCTTCAATAAACCGGTCTCTGTCGGCCGGGGCAACGAATTGGGCCAACAACTTGCCCTGCAGGGCATCCTCTCGGGCGTAGCCAAACATGCGCAGACCCGCCGGCGAAACCAATTGAATGTGCCCTTCCAGGTCTGTTATGGAAATGTCGTCGGGTGAAACGGTGATGATCGATCGGTACAACTCTTCTGAGTCGCGTAGCTTCTGTTCAATCTCCTTGCGGCTGGTGATATCTCGCAAATAGGCCACCACCGCCGGCCTGCCCTGGTGTTCGATCAAACCGGTGTTATATTCCAGGTGCCGCCACGATCCGTCTTTGGTCAGCAGGGCAGATTCGACCAGGCCGCCCGACGACGAGCCCGCCAACCGGCGCAAGTAGGCACGCATAATCTGTTCATGGTCTTCAGGGTGGAGGAAACGCACGAAATCCTGGCCCACCAGCTCTTCCTGTGAATATCCACCGATTTCCATACAACGACGGTTGGCATACACCAGCTTTCCATCCTGGATAATCACAATGGCATCATTAGCAGCCTCAGCCAGGCTGCGATAGCGCGCCTCGCTGGAGCTGAGCGCCTCATGCAGGTGGAGTCGTTCGGTGGAATCATAGAACAAAATCAGCCACCCGTAGGCCTTGCCCTGAATATCCTGGATGGGCGAGCAGTTCGCCAGGAAAACGCGCTCGCCGATGGGAATTTGATCAGAACGGGCCTGTTTGGGTCCGCAAGGCAATTCAATGCCCGGCAACAGCCGGTTGAGCGGCTCGCCAACGGCCCAGCGGGCAGACTCTCCAAAAACGCGCTGGCCGGCTGGATTGATCTCAATAACGCGCATGTTGCGATCCAGCACTACCGCAATTTGGTCGATCTGGCGATAAAGCAGATCGTGCGCAAAGGGCATCAGCCCCGCGATTCCGGCCTGGTGCGCAATCCAATGCAGCAGAACTGTGCCCACGGCAAAGCCAACCACTATAAAATCCCCCAGATAATAGGGCGCAATCTCAAGCAGGAACACAAGTCCGGTCAAGCCTGGAAACACCAGCGCCCCAACCGCCCACCAAGATTGGCCACGATAAATGGCCGGCATTCGCATGATATGGCTTATTAAAATACTCACCGCAGCCAGATAGAAAGCGATACCAACGGCCCCATCCACCCAGGCCATAAAGCGGCTCTCGTACCCCAATAGGGAGAGTGGCCCCAGATGCGCGATGAATGGCCCCCGAAAGTAAAGCTGATGGGAGAAATTCGTGAGCGAAACCAGCAAAGAAACCAGTGGTGCGGCGAATAGAAGCAGCAGTTGGCGTTTTCTGAGGCGCCGTCCCGGCTGGATATACTCCAGCACATACCACAACACTGCCGCGCCCAACCCGCCTTCGAGGAATTCAAACTGCTCGATGATCCGCATCGTTTGCAAATTGGACGAGAGCAGTTCCAGGCTGAACGCCAGGCACCAGACTCCGATAAGCCCGCCCATGACTGCTAGAGGCAGCGCGCAAGGTTTACTGCGGCTGCGCAAATTATACGCTGTAACCGCAACCACGGCGATCAGCGATAACCAGACCGGAACCAGGTAAGGAACCGAGCCCAATTCCATATTATGTGAATTCTAGCACACTACGCTGTCTGTAGATCATAACGACCCCCGAAATCAACACAGCAAAGCTGTGTGATGTGCCTCCCCCCTCGGCGGCCCAATTACGAAGTCTCGATCACCCCTTGCTCAACCCTCCAGATGGTGCTGTGTTCCACAAAATCATGTGAAAACAAATTGAGATCGGTGGTGGTGAGCATGGTCTGCTCGCATTCACCCAAATACGCCAGCAAGTCGGTGCGGCGGTGATCGTCCAGTTCGGCCAGAATTTCGTCCAGAAGCATCACCGGCCACTGTCCGGTACGGTCTTTCATCCACAGCGCCTCGGCCAGCTTGAGTGAAAGCAGCCCCGTGCGCACCTGCCCCCGCGAACCAAAATCCCCCAGGTCGATCTGGTTGCTCAAAAAGCGTAACTCGTCACGATGCGGCCCAATGGTGGTCACGCCGCGTTGAATTTCATCATTATGCAGCGCGCTCAGGCGTTCCACAAAGCCCCTGCGAATTTGCTCCACGCTCAGCCCGCTGCGGTCCACTACCGTTTGCAGCGGCAAGGCAAACTGGCCTTCGGGCTGCGGTAAAGGGTCAAAAGCAGGCTGGTAAACCAGCTGCAAGACCTCTTGCTGGTTGGTCAACCGCGCATGGATGCGGGCGGCGAAACGTTCCAATTCCTGGATGGCGAAAATGCGGTGGCGCAGCAAGATTGCGCCCTTATCAGCCAGGATTTCGTCCCAAAAAGTCAGTTGTCCTGGGTCGCCGCCGCGCTCGGCCAGTAGCTTAAGCAGGGCGTTGCGCTGCGAGATGGCCTGATTGTAATCCTGTAGGGCAGACGCATAACCTGGAATAGCTTGAGACAGGGCCAGGTTAAGATACCTGCGCCGCTCCTCGGGGCTGTCTTCAATGATGCGGGTCATGTGCGGCAGAAAAATCACTGCGGCAAAGTGCCCGGTGGCATCTTGCGCGGTGCGCTTCACCCCATCCAGCAGTATCTCTTTGCGCAGCCGGCCCTGGCCCGAAATGCCGTTCTGCTCTTGGATGAGGCGCACTTCCAGGCGGTGGCGGGTGGGGCCGCGCTGGTAATCGGCAACCAGGCGGGCCACCGCCAGCGGCTCGCGTGCTGCCAAAAAATTCACCAACTGCCGGTCGTGGGTGGCATGAAACGAAGTGAAGGTCGCCAGATAGTATACCGCCTCGAGCAAGCTGGTTTTTCCTTGGGCGTTGTCACCCACCAGCAAAAGATTCCGCCTGGGAATATCCATGTCCAGGCGGGTGAAGGCGCGAAAATTGGTCAGCGACAGGTGGGTGAGGTGCATGGGCGCCGTTTACACGTTGTCTTGAACTTCCTCGTCATCAGCCGGGCGCCACAGCTTGGTAGCGCGGTCGGTATATAAAATTCCTTCCAGATGGTCGATCTCATGCTGGAAAATGCGCGCCAACCAACCCTTCAGCTTGAGTTTAATGGGCTTACCCTGGCGGTTCAATCCTTTGACGGTCACCTGCAGGTGGCGATTGACCTCGCCCATCATACGCGGGACCGACAGACAGCCTTCCACGCCCAACTCCATGTCTTCCGATGCCTCGTCGATCTCGGGGTTGATAACCACATAGAGTTTTTTGGGGGCGTCCTCGTCCTCCTCTTCATTCTCAGCATATTCCACCACGATCAAACGGCTGGAGATGCCTACCTGGGGCGCAGCCAGACCCACACCAGGAGCCTCGCGCATGGTTTCAACCATGTCGTGGATTAATACCTGTAAATCTTTGTCGAAATTGGTGATCTTATGCGCTTTGCGGCGCAGCACCGGATCGGGAGTGTATACAATTTCTCGAATAGCCATATTTTTCGTACCTCTACGTTCGAGCCCTATTTTACCCTGAAATTTGGCGGAAATCAAAAAGGGTCATTGGGAATTGGCGTGGTAGCTGCCAGAGAACCATCAAAAAGCCGCCTCCCATCTGCAATGATCCCGTAGAGGCGAGTCTTTAATGCTGGCTCGCCCCAAACGCCTTCAAACGATTCCGCGGGCTCGTCCTATGAACCTACCCAACAAGACCCGCCTGATGCGCCACGCCCGTCTGCATCAACCGGCTACCGGTGCGTCACGCGGTGGTAAGCCGCCAGCCAATCAGCCATACGCTGGCGCTCCCCTTCTGCCTGGGCCTGCTTATCACGGAGCTGAACTTTGGCCAGCCGCTGGAACAATTCACGTTGAACTTCCGCCGGGTCAAAAACATCGTCAAACGTAAAAGTCTCGGTACCTACGCGAATGAATACGGTGCCATAGTTCAAAATCAACCCAAGGATACCCAGGCGGCGGTATTCGATGGACAGGATATTCTTGATCGGCGCGGTGCGCTTCTCTTCTTTGCCCAGCGGCTTTTTGTTGATGTCGCTAACCTGCTCGTTGGTGATGATGTACTCGTCATGATGCCAATCGTAGTAGATGTAAATCCACCATAACAGCAAGATCATCCACAAAAGCAGCAGCGCCAACAGGATGCCAACCACGGGCAGATTAGGGAGGGAGGGACCCCGCACCGTCATGAACAACGCCGCCCCCGAAACGAGCAGAAAACTTAAAGACTGGAACCAAATACGCTTCAGCAAGATGAACCAGTGGGTGCGGTAAGTAATCTTGTCGCCATCCTGGTAGCGCAAGCGGAATACAGTGTTCAAAAAGCGCTGCAGGCGGGTCTGTGGGCGAGGGGTGTCGGCTGCCTTGGGCGGCGCAGGCTCCTGTGATTCGATGACGCCCAGCTTACGGGCAATCGTTTCATCCATTGTGCGCAGTTCGGCCTGGCGCATCATGGACATTGCGCGGCGGCGATGTTCTTCCACAATATCCGAGACGTCCTGCTGGTTCTGCACGGCGCGAAACATGATTTCGCCGATATAGGTACGGATGGCAACGTCTCCAAAACCAATTCGCCGCCCCCACCAGCCCGTGCGGGTGACCGAGGATTGCACTTGCTCCAGCGGGCTTTCCTGACGGCTGTCATAAAACAAAATGATGCGCTCCTGAAAGACTACCCGCCGGTTGGTCACCACGTAGTAATCATTACTCCAATCCACATACAGGAGGATGCCCCATACCAACCCAATCAGCCATAACAAACCCTGCATGTAATTAAACAACGACATGGTGGTGATCAAAGCCAGCAATAAAAGTATGCCCGCCAAAGCAAGCAAACCTAATGCTAATGGAACAAGGTTGAGGACCAAAATAAATGGATGCTTGCGAGCAATGTAGTAAATGTATTCTTCGGGGTTGACCCACGAAAGTTTTCTTTTTAAACTGAAATTATAGCTTCCCAGAATCAGCTTTAAGCGGGGCACCAGCTCGGGGCTGCGTTCCACCACCCGGTTGAAGTGCTCGCCAGGAAGGCGCAGCACAATGCAGTCGCTCACCGCCTGGGCCGACACATTGTGTATGCCGAAATTTTGGAGAACTTCCAGGCCCAGATAATCGCCATCGTTGAGGAAGCCCACCAACTCCTCTTCCGCACCGGGCCGAGGCTGCCGCGTAACCGTGACGCGCCCGTTATAAACAAAGTAGAAATCCGTCGCATCCGCGCCCTGCTCGAAGATCATCTCATCGCCTTTGAAGCGCAGGGCTTCCATCCCCTCGGCAATGAAAGCCACATCTGCGTCGCCCATGCGGGCGAAGATGTGGCAGTTCTTCAAGAACGGGGCAATTTGGGATGTGCCGGGAAGCATTTTACGATGCCGGTTCCTCCGCAACCTTTCCGGTCTTGCGGAAAACAATCTTGTCGTTTTCCACGTCCACCAGGACGGTGTCGCCTGTGTGGAATTCGCCAGAAAGCATGCTCACCGAAAGAGGGCTTTCCACGTATTTTTGTAAAGCGCGGCGAAGCGGGCGCGCTCCAAAGCTGGGATCGAAGCCCACCCGGGCCAGCCATTCCTGTGCTGGTGTGGTCAGCTCCGCGATCAAACCATGCTCCTGCAGCCGCATCTGGATATCCTTCATCTGCAAGCCTACGATCTCTATCATCTCGGCGTCGCTGAGCGGCGAGAACATGATGATTTCGTCGATGCGGTTGAGGAATTCGGGACGGAAAGTAGATTTGAGGGCCTTTTCGATCTTATCGTGCATAGCGCGGTCTTCGGCGTCGTCATCGGTTTGCAGGAAGCCCAGCGTGCCGCCCTTGCGAACAAACTCAGTACCCAGATTGCTGGTCATAATGAGAACCGTGTTGCGGAAATCTACCACGCGCCCCTGACCATCGGTCAGGCGCCCGTCGTCCAGGATCTGCAACAGCGCATTCCAGACCTCGGGATGCGATTTTTCAATCTCATCAAACAGAATCACGCGGTAAGGGCGGCGACGCACCGCTTCGGTCAATTGCCCGCCCTCCTCGTAGCCAATGTAACCGGGAGGCGCGCCAAACAGGCGCGAAACGGTGTGCTGCTCGCGGTATTCGCTCATATCCAGGCGCACCAGGGCATCCTCGTCGCCAAAGAGGAACTCTGCCAGGGCGCGGGCCAGTTCGGTCTTCCCCACACCCGATGGTCCAATGAAGATAAAGGAGCCAATCGGGCGGGTGGGATCTTTCATACCCGAGCGAGCGCGGCGAATGGCATCGGAGATGGCATGAACGGCTTCTTTCTGCCCGATGATACGCTCATGCAGGCGGTCTTCCATCGAGAGGAGCTTTTCGGCCTCGCTCTCCATCATCTGACTCACCGGGATGCCCGTCCACTGGGCAATGACCTGGGCAATGTCGTCCACGTCCACCACCTCGTCTAACTGGTGTTCGGCTTCCCACTTCTCGCGTTTTTCGTTGTACTCGGTTTCCAGGCGCAAACGCTCGGCCTTCTTGCGGGCGGCACGCTCGTAATCGCGCTCCAAACCCGCCTGCTCCTCTTCGGCAGTCAGGCGATCGATTTCGGTCTTTTCCTGCTTTAACTCGGGGGGCAGCGAATAGAGCGCCACGCGCAGCTTGGCGGCTGCCTCATCGATTAAGTCAATGGCTTTGTCGGGCAAGCGCCGATCAGGCACGTACTGCGAAGAGAGCCGCGCCGCAGCCACCAGGGCTTCGTCGGCGAAGCGCACCTTGTGGTGGGCTTCGTAGCGATCGCTGAGGCCTTGAAGCATCTTGATTGTATCTTCCACGTTGGGCTCTTCCACATACACGGGAGCAAAACGCCGCTCGAGGGCCGAGTCTTTTTCAATGTGCTTGTGGTATTCATCCAGGGTGGTGGCGCCCACGCATTGCAACTCGCCGCGCGCCAGAGAAGGCTTGAGCATGTTGGAAGCGTCCATGGCGCCCTGAGCCGCGCCCGCCCCCACCACGGTATGCAGTTCGTCGATGAACAAAATGATCTCGCCTTCTGAGCGCTGCACTTCTTCGATGGCAGCCTTGAGGCGCTCCTCAAACTCGCCGCGGAAGCGCGAACCTGCAATCATCCCGCCCAAGTCGAGAGAAATCACTTTTTTACCGATCAAAATCTCGGGCACATCGTTAGTAGCGATCTTTTGGGCTAACCCTTCCACAATGGCGGTCTTGCCCACGCCCGCCTCGCCGATGAGCACCGGGTTGTTCTTGGTGCGGCGGGAAAGAATTTGCATGACGCGCAGAATCTCTTTATCACGCCCAATGACCGGGTCCAGCTTGCCTTCACGGGCCTGTTGGGTTAAATCGCGCGAGTATTTCTCAAGGGTGCGGTAGCGGGTCTCAGCCTGTGGGTCCGAAACGCGCTGCCCACCACGCAGTTGCAAGATCGAGTCTGCCACGCGTTCACGAGTGATACCCGCCCCTTCCAACAGACGCGCCGCAGGAGTATTGCGCTCAGAGAGGATGGCCAGGAAGAGGTGCTCGGTGGAGATGTATTCATCCTTCATCCGGTTGGCTTCTTCGTTGGCCAGATCGATGATGCGCTTCACGCGAGGAGTGATGAAGATTTGCCCAGCGCCGCCCCCAAAAATGCTGGCTTTGGGGCTTGTGCGCAAGATATAGTCCAGGCGTTCCGAAAGCGCCGCGCCGTCAACCTTTAAAAGCTCCAACAGCTGCGGAATAACCCCCTGGGGCTGTTCAATCATTGCCAGGAGAATGTGTTCGGTATCAATTTGGTTATGCCCGTAGCGCTGAATAATTTCGGCGGCCCGCTGGGCTGCTTCTTGGGCACGCTCGGTAAACCGGTCAAATCTCATCATAGGGTTCTGTCCTCTTGCAGAATGTTCTTCAGTAATTGTTGCCATCCTGCTCTTGTCATTATAGCATCAGCCACCCAGAAAAGAACCAATATTCTATAAGAAGGTTATAAGAAAAGGTGACTGCTCAGAGGGTGGGAGAAGTCCCTGAATTTAAGGTGTGTATGGGGTGCTTCGCACCCCATACACACCTTAAATTCAGGCCTCTTGATTAGTTACAAGAAAAGTACCTGTCTTAAAATCTACTCTCAGAAAAAACAACTCGGGTACAATTCAACTGTGAGATACGATGTCCCCGTCCAAGCAGCTCACATACGCCCCCTGAACGTACTCAAGGACCTGTTCCCAGTCGCCGACCTGATCGAATCGTGCTTTGCCGGCACGCTGGACCCGGACGGGCGCGACTATTTGCGCCACATCCGCAAATCCGCTGCCGACCCATCGATCTTACGCTGGATGACCGGGCCCTCTGAGCGTATCTCGACCCCGTTGCATGGATACGTGTGGGAAGAGGACCGCCGCCTCATCGGCAACATCAGTCTCATCCCCATCTACCGCGGCGGGAAATGGATCTATTTAATTGCGAACGTGGCTGTGCATCCCGATTTCCGACGCCGCGGGATTGCCCGCCAACTCACCCTGCGCGCCCTGGAACATATCCGTTCGCACGGAGCCACTGCCGCCTGGCTGCAAGTGCGCAGCGACAACCCCGCCGCCTACCAGTTGTACCTGGAAACCGGCTTCGTAGAACGCTCCCGGCGCACCACCTGGGTGGGCAACGGCGATTCGGGCATGATGGTGGACACCCACCCGCTCATCTCGCCGCGCCGCCGGGGCGATTGGGCCTGGCAAGAGCGTTGGTTGCAAGAGCTATACCCTCCAGAGGTCTCCTGGAACCTGTCCTTTGACCTGCGCCACTTCAACCCGCACTGGTGGTACAGCGCGTTGCGTTGGCTGAACGGCGACGAGCAAAACCATTGGGTGCTGCGCCAGCCGCAAACCGGTCAGCCGCTGGGCTTTGCCTCCTGGGAGCCTTCCGCCTCCTATGCCGACCACGTGTGGATCGCTACCTCAGACCAGTACGAACGCTACGCTCTCAAGTACCTGCTGCCCCAGGTGCGCCATTCGCTGTATCACCGCCACCGCCCCACCAGCATCAACTTTCCCGCCGGGCGCGCCGAAGACAACTTCCGCGAGGCTGGTTTCCACGTCCTCAACACCCTGGTATGGATGGAACATCCCATGCCCGAGAACGTTTTTTAAGATCGCCGAACGTCTTAGCGGGTGGGGGAAACCTCTTAATTTGAGATACGCGGGGTGCTTCGCACCCCGCGTATCTCAAATTAAGATTTCTTTTACACTCTGCGCAACTTTTGGTATGATTTGTCGTATAGTGTAGTAAGAAAATCACGGATGGGTCGCTGTTGACCAACGGCCCACCAACAAGTTGTCAAGGAGAAACCATGAGCAAACTGATTCTGCGCATTTTAATCAATATGGCTGCCTTGTACGCGGCCTTTTTCCTGCTGGGCGGCAACGGACTTAACGTCCAGGACGGTAGTTGGCTGTCCCTTCTTTGGCTGGCCGTAATTTTCGGCCTGGTCAACGCCCTCATCCGCCCCGTGGCCATGGTGGTGGGCTGCCCGGTCATCATCCTCACCTTGGGTCTGGGCACCCTGCTGGTGAACACGTTGATGTTCTACCTGGCGGGCATCATTGGCAGCAACTTCGGCGTTGGCTTCACCGTAGACGGCTTCTTGCCCGCCTTCCTCGGCGCGCTCATCGTCAGCGTGGTCAGCTTCGTGTTGAGCATGATCTTTGGCGCCGACCGCAAAAGCCGCCGCCGGAACGACGACTAAATTCTAAGAATCGACCAGAAAATTCGGAGGGGGAAGCGAGTTTGAGGTGGATTCTAAGACATCTCAAACAGGCGCGCGATTTCATCACGGGCAGGCCGATCTAAGGGCTTGCCCGTTTTTTCATTCCACACCCCCGCTTCTCCGGCTTCTACTCGCCCAATATCGGCGCATGGAATGCCAGATGACTCGAGCGCCGCTTGAATGGCAGCAGCGTGCTGAGCCGCAGCCGCCAGCAGCAGGGCTCCAGAGGCGATCGTCGCCAGCGGGTCCAGGCCCAGGCAGCGGCAAATTTTGGCCGCCAGTTCGGGCACGGGCACGCGCGCCGGGTCCATCACCAGCCGCCGTCCCGAGGCGTCCGCCAGCTCCCACAGCGCGCCCGCCAACCCGCCCTCGGTGGGGTCGTGCATGGCCGTCACCTTGCCCGCCGCCTGGGCCAGAGCCGCATCGCGGGTCACGGAAATCCCGGGATGGGTCAGATAGCTGCGGGCCTCTTCCAACTCGGCGGCGGTCAGCGCCTGCTCCAGTCGCGCCGGAAACTCGCGTGCCAGGATGGCCGTGCCCTCCACCGGCACGCCCTTGGTCAGCAGCAAACGGTCTCCAGGCTGCGCTCCGCGCGGGGTGACCAGCCGCTCGCGGGTTGTCTCGCCGATCAGCGTCGCACTGAGGATAGGGCGGTCCAGGCCGTATGTCACCTCAGAATGCCCACCGATGACCGAGATGCCCAACTCCGCCGCCGCGCGGTAAACCTGATCGAAGATATCTTCGACCAGGCCGGGGGTGGTCTTGCCTTCCGGCAGGAGAAGCGTCACCATCATCCAACGCGGTTCTGCCCCGCTGGTGGCAATGTCATTGGCATTGATCTGCACGGCGTACCAGCCGATCTGGTCGATGGCAAAGGTGATCGGGTCGGATTTAAGCACCAGCAGGCGCTCGCCCAGGTCGATCACGGCGCAGTCCAGCCCAGCGCCGGGGCCGAGCAGAATGCGCGGGTCAAGCTGCGGGGCCTGTGCCAGCAGGTTGGCCAGAAAAGCAGGGGGCAGTTTGCCCAGCGGGAAAGCAGTTGTCATAGATGGGATTATACCGCTCCAATCCTACGTAGGTTCATTACGTCGGGGTTGAAACCCCTCCTCAGAACCTCAAAGTCCCTACGGGACTCATCCTCCTCAACCCGCCAGGGTTTCCATGATCTGAGCAGGGACTTTAGTCCCGCGTTTCTTCAATCCCGCCACATTTCTCTCACGGGCTTTTGCTTCTGATATACTTACCCCCATGAAATCCATTCAAGCAATCATCTTTGACATCGGCGGCGTCCTCCTGCGCACCGAAGATCGCACCCTACGCGCCGCTCTGGGCGCCCGCTTCGGCCTCGATTATGCCGGAATCGACCAACTGGTGTGGGGCAGCCCCATCAGCGTGGCCGCTGAAGAGGGTCGTGCCGAGCCCGTCGACGTGTGGGAACACGTCCGCCAGACGCTCAACCTGTCGCCCGTCGAAATCCTGGAATTTGAGACCCAATTTTGGGCCGGCGACCGACTGGACCGTGAACTGTTCGACTGCTTGCGCTCCTTCCGCCCGCATTACAAAACCGGCCTTCTCAGCAACGCCTGGCCCAAAAATGTGCTGCCCATGTTTTCCGAGCGCTACGGCCTGGATCGCGACTACGTTGAATCCAGTTTTGATGTAGTGGTCAGTTCCGCGGCAGCCGGAGTGCGCAAGCCCGATGCTCGCATCTTCGCCCACACGGCCGCTCTGCTCAGGCTGCCTGGCGAGCAAATTGTCTTCGTGGATGATTTTCCGCACAACATAGAAGGCGCCAAGCGGGCAGGCTGGCAAGCCGTTCATTTCAAGAACCGCGAGCAGGCCCTGGCAGAATTGCAAGACCTGTTGGATTAACAGATGGGTCCGTCTGCCGCTCCCATCGCCACGCTCGGCGTAGTCACCGACACGCACATCCCCGACCGGGTGAGCAACCTGCACCCGGCCTTGATTCCCAGGCTGCGCGCGGCAGGCGTGGAGCGTATCCTGCACGCCGGTGATATCTCCACCCGCTGGGTGCTGGATGAACTGGCCCAGGTGGCGCCGGTCACCGCGGTGCAGGGCAACCGCGACTGGCTCTACCGTCTGGAGTTGCCCAAAACCGTGCAATTCGAAGTCGCAGGGGTGACAGTGGGGCTGGCTCACGGGCACGGCACCTGGTTCACCTACTGGTGGGACAAATTCGAATATGTCCTCCTCGGCTACCGCTTTGAGCGCTACCGCCGGCTGCTGGAACGCTCTTGTCCCGGTGCGCGAGTCATTGTCTACGGGCACACCCACAGCGCAGAAAACCGCTGGGAAAATGGCGTGCTCTATTTCAACCCCGGCTCCGCCAGCTTCAGTTTCCGCCCTGAAGATGCCCGACCAACTTACGGCCTGCTGCGCTTTTACCCCGGCGGGCGCGTGGAAGCCGAAATTCTCCCCCTCGAAGGGGCTAAAGTGGTCAAAGGCGCCTGGAAAGCTCGCCCTTAAGCAGGCAAGAACAAGCCTTCGCCGGTCTCCAAATCCAGTACGTAAAAGGAATGATTCTCAGAGCGCAGCCCGCCCAACGCGCCGGGGTTAATCACCCGCGTCCACCCCACCTGCTCGTCCTTATGGCGGTGAGTGTGTCCGCAAAACACAAACGCATACTCACCCGATTCAACCAACTCCTGCACCTTCTTGGGCACATGCCCGTGAGTCGCGGCAATTTTCACCCCTCCCACCGAGCCTGTGAACACCTCGCCGCTAAAGTTGTTGGGGTTCTGATACAGCAGCGCCTGGCGAATTTCGCCCGAGAGGTAATCACCATTGCCCAGCACATGAATCACCTGAAAACCGCCCAGCGCCGAAGCCGTTTCGGGCGTGGTCATGTCGCCACAGTGAACGATGGTGTCTACACCACGCAAGCGCAGAAACGCCAGGGCGAACTCCAGAGTGGTGAGGTTGTTGTGCGTGTCTGAAATGATTCCCAACTGCATGCGAGCCTCAAACGATTTCAAGCGAACGGAAAGGAATGCCCGAGGCTTTGAAAGCCCGCCGCAACTTGCTCAAATGCGCTTCGTCCAACTGAGAAACGACCAGGCGCAGGTTAAAGCTGCCGTCTGGCAAAGTATCGTTGACCGAGCGCAGGATGTTGCCGCCCTGGCGCGAGATGATCCCCGCCAGACGAGAGAGCGTGCCGGGCTTGTTGCTTTCCGGCTCGGCGTACATCAAAATAGTCGTCCATTGCAGAACCGCGCGCGAAATACCGGTTTCGTCCAGGGTGGCAGCCACATCACTCAGGCGAATAGTTCCTCCGCCCAGCGCCGCATAAAGGTCTTCCAGGCTGGCACAGCCCAAGCGCTCCAGCAGATTATCCAGGCGGTCGTTTTCCAGAGCGCGCACATCCTCTAGCGCCAGAATGCCGCGCTCACTCAACACCGGGTGAATCATGCGCCGCCCCATATCGGCTGATTTGCGCAGCCCAACAGTCGCCAGCACCGCGCGCAGCAGCCGGGCAGTGGACTCGTTGCAATAGGCCAGCCACTCTTCGCTGGGGGTCAAGCGTTTGCCGCTGGTCACCACCTCCACCACGTCGCCCGGTTGAACGCGATCGGAAAGGCGCGCCAAAGCGCCATTCACCTTGACGGCACTGATCTTATCCAACAAGAATTCCTGCTGAATGGACGCAACCGCGTCTAGTACTGAAGAACCGTCGCGCAAGAAGCGTGCCCCGCCGCTAGGGGTGAGGATTTCTACCGGGCGGTATTGGCTGGTCTCCTGACCGTTCTTAATGGCATAAACCACACCCCACATATTTTCGCCTTCCATTTCAGGTGTGGTAATGGCCACCTCGATGGCTCCGTAGTCCGGCAGCCAGGCGGTGACTTGAATGGCGCGGTAACCATTCTGCGGATAGGCGATGAAGTCGTCGAAGCGATCGTTGTCCAGGTAAGGCCCAAAAAAGCTGTTGACGACACCTAGCAGGGCGTAACACTGGTTTTTGTCCTCGCTGGCCGTGGTCAGGCGGAAGCTGATCATATCATTCACCGCGGAGAAGTTGCTCAGGGAGGATTTTCGAGAGCGGGCCATGCGGCGCAGCTTTTGCCACACCTGCCAATAACCATTGGCAAAAATGCTGACGCTGCCATCCACGCCGGCCTTTTCCATCAGGTTCGCCATCTGCTCCATCATCGGGTTGATGAAAGATAATTGCAAACGCAGATCGGCATCGACGCGCTGTTTGACAAAAGCAAAACTTTCGGGATCAGCAAAGGGGAAGGAAATATCTTCGATCCAGCAGCGCCAGCGGTAGCAGTTGAGGATGCCCGCCAGTTTACCATAAGCTCGGATGGCCTCGGTGGACTTTTGTACGCGCTTGGCCGGGGACATGTGCTGCAAGGTGAGTAGATTGTGGGTTTTGTCGGCCAGCTTGACCAGAAAAACGCCAGGGTCGCGGAACATGGCAATTTTGCGCAGGGTTTCCATCTCACGCGAGCGCCCGTCACGAGGATTGCTCAACTTGGTGACCCCGTCCACAATATAGGCCACTTCCTCACCCAACGGCCCGGCGAAGATCGCGCGAATGCGATCCAGCCCGGCCCCGCTGTCCTCAACGGCATCGTGGAGCAGGGCCGCTATCGTCCAGGCTTCGTTGCCAACCAGCTCATCCAAAAAGCCGGCCACCCAACCGCAATGCGTCTCAAAGTACGGCTCCCCACTCAGGCGTTTTTGCCCGGCATGGAGTTCTTGCCCAAGGCGGTAGGCCTCGGCAATTGCCGGGGTGCGGGGAACAAAATTTTCCTGATTATAGTCACCGACCATTCTGGGCCGGAGTTCATGCACGGGTTCGATTCTAACCATCGTTTTGATCCCACAGCCTTTTCAATGAAACAAACACATCTGATAGTGGAAGAAGCCCGAATTTTAGGTGATTGCGGGTGCTTCGCACCCGCAATCACCTAAAATTCGGGAATTAATCCCAACCCTTTGGGGTATTACGATTTTACCAGAATATCCCCCCCGAAAGGTGCTTAAGATCATGAAGGATGCATGATTGACAGTACTCCCCGGCAGCGGTATAATCACCTTTCGTGACACTTATATGGGAGAAGTCGTAATGGAGTCAGATTTGAACAACACAATCGAAACCCCGCAGGAGGATGCTGTCGAGGCCGTGCAGGCAGATAGCGCCGAAACTGCGCAGGTCGAAACCCCGCAGGAGGATACTGTCGAAGCTGTGCAGGCAGATAGCGTCGAAACTGCGCAGGTCGAAACCCCACAGGAGGTAGCTATCGAAGCCGTCCAGGCAGATAGTACTGAAACTGTAGAGGTCGAAACCTCGCAGGAGGACGCTGTCGAAGCTGCGCAGGATGACAGCTCTGAGGGTGGGGTAAAGACGAAGACGCATTTCACCGGCAAGGTCGTAAAGATCGGGCTGGCGGGCGCCTTGGTCGACGTTGGGCAGGAAAAACCCGCCCTCATCCACATTTCGCAGCTGCTGTCTACATCGCCTGAGGCGATCAAGCGCGTGGAAGATGTGCTGCAAATCGGTCAAGAGATCGATGTGTGGGTTAAGCGCGTCAAAGATGACCGCGTTGAATTGACCATGTTCAAACCACTCGACCTCGAGTGGCGCGACATCAAAACCGGCATGTCCGTCAAGGGCAAAGTGGTCCGGCTGGAAAAATTCGGCGCGTTTGTAGAAATTGGCGCGGAACGTCCCGGCCTCATTCACATTAGCGAAATGGCCCACGGCTACGTGCGCCAGCCATCCGATGTGGTCAATGAAGGCGACGAGATTGAAGCCCAGGTGATCGACGTGAATCGCAAGAAGCGCCAGATCAAGCTGAGCATCAAAGCCCTGCAGCCTGAACCAGTGAAGGAAGAAGTTGAAGAACCGCGCAACTTCTACCCCTCCGCCGAGCGCAAGGAAAAACCCGCCCGCAAGAAGAAGGTCACCAACCGCCGCGGACGTGGTGATGATATGGGCGGCAATGTGGACGAGTTGTTGGCAAACATCAACGAGCCGCAGGTCGAAGCCGAGCCGACCGCCATGGAAATCGCCATGCGCGAGGCCATGGAACGTGCCAAAGCCCGAAAGTCTGAGGACAAAGCCCGCAAGAACAAGGCCACTACTCAGGAACAGGAAGACATCTTGAGCAGGACGCTGGAAAACAAGGTCCAGTCTGTCTCGTAGATCTCTCCTGACTGACTCCGGCTCTCCCCAGGCGAGTTGCAAGTCAAAACACCCTCCTTTGCGGAGGGTGTTTTTTTGCTCTGTCGTATCTACTCACCGAGGTTGAGAAAAGCTCCAGAATTTGAGGGTAGTGTGGGTGCTTCGCACCCACACTACCCTCAAATTCTGGTCTTTTTCAGCTTTCTGCGAGCAGTTACACTTTGTCAATAGTGACGCTGCCAGAGGTGAAATCAACTGACGCATCAAACAACTTAAAGTATAATCATGACAGTAGGAAATGCGGGTCATTGGGAATTGCCGTGGCAACTCCCAGAGAACCGGAAATACTGGGACCTTCTTCAAGAAAGTATTCTAAACAACTTTATCAGCAATTGATCGCCGTGCTGGCATAAGAGTTGCTCCTGTTGAGAGGGACTCTCTTCTGTGCCAATAAAATGGGGATGATGACAAATAATGGTGGCCGAAGAAACTACACGATCGGAATCCTGCCCAACTGGCAGGTTTTTCAGGGTTCTTTGCCCAACACCTTTCTCACCCCCATCCTTCAGGGCATTCATAATGCTGCCGTTGACCGGAACATTAACCTACTCATCGCTTGCGGCGTGGGCCGCGGCACCGAAGCCGGCCCCCATCCGGCCTGGCCCCAGGCCTCTCCCGATGATGATTTCGTTCCGATCGGTTCCTGGAACACCGACGGACTGATCGTCCTGCGCCCCTTCCGCGCCCCTCACCGCGTGCACTACATCGAACAACTCCAAAAAAACGGACACCCCATTCTATGCATTGCCGAAGGAGAGGGCGAACTGCCCTCCATCTGCGTCGACAGCCGCACCGGCATCCGTCAGGCATTTGCCCACCTCCTCGAACATGGGCACCAAAAGATCCTCTTTCTAGCCGGCGACCCCAACGATAAAGGCGACAGCAGCATCCGCCTGGAAACCTTCATGGAGTGTATGGCCGAAGCAAAACTCAATCTCGATCCCCGCCTAATTGTTCACGGTTATCACTCTCACATCATCGGCCACGACGAAATGGAACGCACGTTGAAAAGCGGTACTGAGTTCACCGCTATGCTGGCCAGCAATGACGCCTCTGCCATCGGCGCCATGCGCGCGCTGCGTGAAGCCGGACTGCGCATTCCCCAAGACGTGGCCGTCATTGGCTTTGACGACCAGCTTGAAGCCCAGATTGAGTACCCTCCCCTCACCACCGTGCATTACCCCACTTATGAGACCGGTTACCGGGCCCTGGAAATCATCGTGGAGCGGCTCGAAAAGGGCAAATGGGATGAGATCAATCCCCGAATCCTGGTGCCCACCTACCTGACCGTTCGCCAGACCTGCGGATGCTATATGCCGGCTGAGGAAAAAACCCTGCCGCTCCAGTCGCTAAGCAAGTCGCGCCAGCGCGACGGTTCCGACCACCACCGGGTGGCCCACGAAATGGTGGTCGCGCTGTATGAGACGGGCAGCCGCATGCCGAACAGCGAGGCCGTCAAAATCTGCTACGACCTGGTCTCCGCCATCGCCACCGACTTAAAAAACAACAGCCGCCAAAACTTCCTGATCATGCTCAACCAGGCTCTGCTCAACTACGACCAGCGCAATTTTCCTTGCGACTCCTGGCAAGGAGCCATCTCGGCGCTGCACCGCTGGCAGGAGTTCATTTACGCCGACGCCGACCCTGCTTTGCTCAACACCTTGCTCCATCTGGCCCGTCTGGCCGTCAGCGATGCCGTCTCGCGCCAGAATACCCGCCGCATGATGCTGAACGCTCGTCTGATGGACCAGTTGGGCCGCATTGCCACTAAATTCCTCTCTGCCCAAAATGAATTTGAGGTCATGGAAACCTTTTATCAAAGCCTCTCTTCTGTCGGTGTGAAAGCAGGCTGGGCTGTCACCTATGACCCCTCCCCCGATAACCCGTACGCAAAAAGCATCTTGTGGCGCCACCAGGGCGACGAGATGCTTCAAGAGGTTTTCCCCACCAACGTCTTCCCCACGCCCAGCTTCTATGAACCCGGCAAGGCTTTTCAGTTAGCGGTGCTGCCCTTGTTCTCGCAAGAAGACGTGGGCGGCTACCTTGTGTTTGATGCCGCCAATTTGCAGCCCTGTGGAACCTTCAGCCGCGAGATGGCTGCCGCGCTCAAATCTGCCCGCCTATACAAGCAAGTGGTGGATCTGTCCCTCACCGACGCCCTGACTGGAGCCTACAACCGGCGATATTTTGACATGATGCTCGAAAAAGAAACCTTGCGCAGCCAGCGTTACAACCGCCCCGTTTCGGTCATCTTCTTCGACCTCGATCACTTCAAAGAATACAATGACATTTATGGGCATGCCGCTGGAGATGACGCGCTTCGTTATGTGGCCTATTACACCCGCTTGGGCGTGCGCCGTGGTCTGGACAGCGTGGCTCGTTACGGAGGCGACGAATTTGTGGTCATCCTCCCCGAAACCGACCTGGAAGGAGCCAACGCAGTGGCCGAAACCATCCGCGGCCTCATCCGCACCAGCCCACTGTTCCAGCGCCCCATCTCGCTCAGTGTAGGGATCGTTGCCAGCGACGAAACCCTGTCTACGCCGCAATCACTGCTGCAGCGCGCCGATGAAGCCCTCTATCGCGCCAAGCAGAACGGCCGCGACCAAATTGTTCTCGCCTGACGCGGCTGGACGGTTGCCCCATTCCAAGGAGCCAAAGCATGAAACTGGTAACATACGCCACGCCACAAGGGTCCCATCTGGGTGTCCTCGCCGGCGAACACATCTTGCCCCTGCCCGGAGCCATGCTCGAGTTCATCCAATCAGGCCCGCAGCGTTGGGAAGCTGCCCAGGCTGATCTGTCTGAAGGGCGACTACCCTTTTTTTCGGCGGAATCGGCCCGTTTGTTGGCGCCCCTGCCCAACCCCGGCAAGGTGGTAGGCATCGGCCTCAATTACATGGATCACTGCCGCGAGCAAAAAGTGGCTGTCCCCGACCGCCCCATCGTGTTCACCAAGTTCAACACCGCCATTATCGGCCCAGAGGAAGTCATCACCTGGAGCCGTTCGGTCACCAATCAGGTCGATTTTGAGGTTGAGCTGGGTGTGGTCATCGGTCAAAGCGCCCGCTGTGTGCCGCTCGAAAAAGCTCTGCAATACGTTTTTGGCTACACCGTGGTCAACGATGTCTCGGCTCGCGATTTGCAATTCAGTGACCGGCAGTGGGTGCGAGCCAAAAGTCTCGACACCTTCTGCCCGATCGGCCCCGTCATTGTCACCGCCGATGAAATCCCCGACCCGCAAGCGCTGCGCCTGGCCTGCCGCCTCAACGGCCAAACCATGCAAGATTCCACCACCGCTGAGATGATCTTCGGTGTGGCAGAACTCATCTCGCGCCTGTCCCATTCCTTCACTCTCCTCCCTGGCGATATTATCGCCACCGGCACGCCCGACGGCGTGGGCATGTTCCGCAAGCCGCAAGTCTTCATGCAAGATGGCGACGTGGTCGAAACTGAGGTGGAAGGCATTGGTGTGCTGAGAAACCTGGTGAGCGCCCATGACTGAGCCGAAAGCGGTGGTTATTTATACAGATGGAGCCTGCATAGGCAACCCGGGTCGGGGCGGGTACGGCGCGGTGCTGCTCTTCAACGGGCAGCGCAAAGAGCTCTCCGGCGGGTTCCGCCTCACCACCAACAATCGCATGGAGCTGCTGGCAGCCGTCATGGCCCTGGAAACGCTGAAGGAATCCTGCGCCGTCACCCTATACTCCGACTCGCAGTACCTGGTAGATAACTACACCAACGGCTACGTCCACGGCTGGCGCAGACGCGGTTGGAAGCGCAGCAACAAAGAGCCCGCCCTCAACGCCGACTTGTGGGAGCGCATTTTGCAGCAGTGCGAGCGCCACCGCGTGCGCTTTCAATGGGTGAAAGGCCACGCCGGCAATACCGAAAACGAGCGCTGCGATGCGCTGTCCATGCAGGCTGCCTCAGCCAAAAACCTCCCGCCCGATGAAATATACGAACAAACGCAAGGCCGCCCCGCCGCCAATCGTTTGTTCTAGCAGGTTTTCCGATGACTCACCGAAAGCATTCCCGTTCAAAACCACTGAACGAGAAATACCCGCCCTCCGAACCGTGCTCCTGCGCGGTGTGTAGTGCCTTCTGTGCCCGTCCGGGCTGGTGGAGCGTGGCGGAAGCCGCCGCCGCCATCCAGGCCGGATACGGAGCCCGCATGATGTTAGAGCTGGCCCCTGACCACTCATTTGGGGTGCTCTCCCCTTCCTTTCGCGGTTGCGAAGGTGGCTTCGCTCTACAAGACTTTGCCGCAAAGGGCTGCAACTTCCTTTCCGCAGGCCGCTGCGAACTGCATGGCACACCCTTTCAGCCCCTGGAATGCCGCTTCTGCCATCATGAGCGTCCCGGTCAGGGAACGGGATGCCACGCCGACCTCGAAAAGGACTGGATGACCCCCGCCGGGCAGGCATTGGTCAATCGCTGGATCCAATGGATGACAGGAATAATTGCCGGAAAATCAGGTTCTCTTGTGTGAAGTCGCATTCAGCACGGTGCTGATCACAAACAACACGGTGTATGCAACCCACAGCGGCTTCCAGATACGCGCCAGCGGCCACCAGTAAAACATGACCGTTGCCAGGTACAGGAAAATATAAGGACCAAAAATCGGCCAGCGAATGGGATCGCGCCATTCAATGCCTTTGCGGTACTCGACCACATAACCGAAAATCGCCCAGGCCAGGTACAGGAATCCCCCAATCACCATCCACCAGGGTTGCTTGCCAACAATCAGCACCACGCTCACCAGCACAGCGGGAATACTCAGTCCATAAACAATGGGACCGTAACGAATGGCGGTTTCAAAGCGCCATTTCCGCAAGGCGAAGTGAACGATGAGAACCGTTTGAAACAAAAAGGCCGTAAAAACAAACAGCGCCAGCATACTTTCCTGCCTTTGCAAAGAACCGTTTCCCTTAAGCTCATTATAAGCATCCCATCACGCAAAATTCAAGCCGCACGAGCACCCAAATTGCGGCACCTGCACCCGCCATTTTCGCCCGCTAAGCAGCAGCGAATGGATTACAATTCTCGTTGTAACTACTTTGACAATGTCACATTTCACGTTGAAGCTTTCGGCCCCACCCCTGCCCTCCCCGCTAGAAATCCGTTTCGGTAAATTCAGCTTGTGAGCGGGGAGGGGGAGAAGATTTCGCAAAAGTGAGGGGCTGAAAGCCCCTCACTTTTGCAGAATTCTTTCCCTCCCCCGGCAGAATACCTCAGTGATTGAGAATCTTGGTAGCCGGGGGAGGGTAGGGTGGGGGCCACCGAGCCTGAAAGTTGCGATTTTTTAATGTGACATTGTCAAAGTATTTACTTCTCGTCAGGATCTCTTTGCAGCGGAAGGAGCAGGATATGTCGATCAAGGTGAAGTTTGACGAATCCGATTGGCAGCGCATCGAGCGCGATTGGAACGCCTGGTGGGCCGGAGAACTGGAACGCCCGCTGGTTGTTCTCGAAACCATCCATCCAATCTCTGGGATTGACTGGTCGCAGTTCACAAAATTTGGCCTCGATACCCCCGTAGATGCAATCCTCGACAACTGGCAGCGTATTCATGAGGCCACCCACTTTCACGGAGACGCCTACCCCAAATGGTGGGTGAACTTTGGCCCCGGCGTCATGGCCGCCTTCCTCGGCTCGCGCGTCTCCTGGACCCCCGACACCACCTGGTTCTGGCCCCTGGAGGGCGCGGACTCCCTGGCCGACATCCGCCCAACCTATGACCCCGCCAACCCTTGGTGGCTGCGCGTCCAGGAGATGACCCGCCGCGCTGTGGATCGCTGGCAGGATCAGGTCCTGGTGGGTATCACCGACATTGGCGGCAACCTGGACATTTTGGCCTCGCTGCGCGGCTCCGAGCAGTTGCTCCTCGATTTGACCGACGACCCCGAACAGGTCGATCGCCTGGTGAGCGAGATCACCCCCTTGTGGCTGCGTTACTACGATGAACTGGAGGCCGTCACATCTCAAGCCGGGCGCGGAAATGCCTGTTGGGGCCCGGTCTGGTCGCCAGGCAAAGGTTACATGCTGCAATGCGATTTCTCTTACATGATCTCGCCGCGCATGTTCGAGCGCTTCGTCATGCCCGACCTTGTCGCCTGCTGTGAACATCTGGATTACGCCTTTTATCACCTGGACGGCAAGGGCGAACTGCCCCACCTCGACCAACTCCTTTCCATCGAGCGCCTGCGCGGAATTCAGTGGCAGCCGGGGGATGGTCAACCAATGGCCGAGGCTTGGCTCCCGCTGCTGGCCAAAATCCGCGACGCGGGAAAACTTTGCCAAATTTACGTGAATGCCGAAGGCGCATTGACCGTGCAGCGCGAACTGGGCGGCAAGGGCTTTCTCATGCACATCGTCGACGAGACTCTCTTCCCCGAAGAAGCCGACGCCCTGATCGAACTGTTGCGCGCCTCGCGCTAGAACCGAATTCGCTTATGCCCTCCCCCCGCCCCAAACGCCCCCTCGGACAGGTCACCCGCGGCAAGACAGCTCCCAACCGCTTGCGTCGCGTAGACGTGTTTGTGCTGCTCTATGCCGCCGACCTGCTGCGCCAACCCGTGCCGGAAGCCCGCCGTGCCTTCTTTGTCGACCTGGGTTACGGCGCCGAAGCCTTCACCACCCTGGAAAGCGCCGAGCGCTTCCGCGTGGTGAACTCCGATCTGGACGTGCTGGGCGTGGAAATTGAACCCGAGCGGGTGGCGGTGGCCCTGCCTTATGCCGACGAGCGCACCTTTTTTCGCCTGGGCGGCTTCAACGTGCCCCTCGAACCCGGCGAAACGGTGCGCCTGATGCGCGCATTCAACGTCTTGCGCCAGTACGACGAGTCCCAGGTGGCCGAATCCCATGCCGTGATGGGCCAGTGCATGATGCCCGGCGGCTTGATCGTGGAGGGCACCTCCGACCCCTTTGGGCGCGTATGGACGGCCAACCTGCTGCGCAAGCAACATTCCGGAGAACTGCGCACAGAGGGACTGCTCTTTGGCACCAACTTTCGCTGGGGTTTCGAGCCGGGCATCTTCCAGCCTGTGCTGCCCAAAAACTACATCCACCGCATGGTGGAAGGCGAGAAAATCTACGACTTTATGGAAGCCTGGAAAGCCGCCTCGCGCCAGGCGGTGGCCTTCAAGGCCTTTGGCCTGCGCCAGTGGTTCATCGAAAGCGCCCGCGAACTGGCCCGGCAGGGGTACTCCCTGGAAACCCGCCGCAGCTTTTTAGATAAAGGTTTTCTATTGTGGAAGTTCCCTGCCCCGTAGAGGCGGGTCTTTAACGCCGGCTCACACCCATCGCCTTCAACCAACTGTTCAAGCTCGCCTCCCCATTCTACCCAGAAAGACCCGCCCGCTTTCGCCCACCCACTCTCTACCGGTACGGCCCAAACCGCTTGAACCGCTCCGGTGCAACCCGCTCCAATCGCTCGCTCTGTGGGCTGATCAAATAGAACCCCCCATTGCGGTGCAGCAGCGGAATGCGCTGCTTGCGCGCCGCGAATTCCTCGCGCATCTCCTCGGCATGGTCAGCATAACACTCAAAATCGTCGGGCCACTGCGCCAGCACCTCGTCGTAGAAGCGCACGAACTCGCTGCGATAACGCTGCGTGACCGTCTCCTGGTGGCTGATCACCCAGCATACCTCCTCAAACGCCCACTCATAAACCAGCCCCAAAAAGCGCGAGTCGGCAGTGATATACGGGAAGAAGGGGAACTGCCGGCAGCTCACCGAACGAAAATCGCGCTGGCAGTGAGCCGGGCCTTTGCAAGCCAGCAGCAGCATGTGTTCGGGCGTTTCGGCCCACACCTCAGCCGGATCGAACGGCTCCCCAGGGCATTCGTCGCCGCGCCACTCTTTCCACAGGTCGGTATTCCCGCGCAAATAAGTCCATTCGGGGCGGTAGGCCGCTGGCACCGCGTAACAGATGTCACAGCAGAAAGGCTTACCGCTGGAATTGTGCGGCGCGCACATCTGCCCGCAGTCCAGTTCCGCGATGGGCGCATCAAAGCGCCGGTAGAGGCGCGCAAAATCCAGTCGGGGCACAAAAGGTTCTTCCATGACCGCAATTATACCCGGCGAGATGCCCTTTCGCCCCTTCCGAACCTCCGGTAAAATGCACCCATGCAACTTCAACGAATTCAATCCAATGCTCCCATCGCCGAAAAGCGCCGCTTCGACGAACTCATTGCTTCGGTCTTCGGTTTCACCTTCGAGCCCTGGTATTCCCGCGGCTGGTGGACGCCGGATTACACCGTGTATACTCTGGCTGAAGACGACCGGCTGCTGGCAAGCACCGCCGCCTACCGGATGGAAATGCTCATAGACGGGCAGCGGCAAACCTGGCTGCAAATTGGCGCCGTAGCCACCCGGCCCGAGTGTCGCGGGCAGGGTCTCAGCCGCCGTTTGATGCAAACAATCCTGGAAGACTACCCCAACACGCCTATGTTCTTGTGCGCCAACGCTTCGGTGCTGGATTTCTACCCCCGTTTCGGTTTCCAGCGTATCCATGATCGTGTGCCCACCTTGCGCTGTTCCCCCCAGGGCAGTGCGGCGCCGCTCCAACCGCTGGGTCCAGACGATCCGCATGTCCGCGAGATGCTCTCTCGACGGGCCTGCTTTTCCAGTACGCTGGATTGTCTCAACGCCGCGTCGGTACAGGCTTTTCACCTGCTGACCGAGTACCCGCAGTGTATCTACGCCGTTCCCGGCGCAGATGCGCTGGTTGTCGCGGAGCAAGATGGAGCCACGCTGCGCTTGCTAGACGTTTGCGCCGCCGAACCGCTATCCTTCGCCCAACTCCTGCCGTGTCTACACTTTCCCGGCATCGACACAATCCAATTCGGTTTCAATCCCGACTGGCTGGGTATCGAATGCGAATGGGTCGCTTCGCAAGACGAGGACGGCCTGTTTGCGCGCGGCAAGTTTCAGCTTGAACCAAATTTCATCCTCCCTGCGCTGCTGAAAACCTAAGCTGGATTAATGAATCCTTGCGCGATGGTTTTCTCGATCAGCTTTTCCAGCACACCCTGATCGATATCCTCGAGTTTCTTAAAATATAGGCAGGCCTTGCCCACCTTGTGTTTTCCAAGTTGTCTCATCAACTCTTGATCTTCTTCAAACCCATACCACAGGTACACGGTCATGGCTTGCTTGCGCGGCGAAAACCCGGTAGCGGGCATGTCGCCTTCGCGCCCGGTGGCATATTTGTAGTGAATGTGCCCAAAACCGATGATCGAATCACCCCACATCTTGGGCGGCTGGCCGGTCACGCGGGTCATCAGCGCCACCAATGCCCGGCTATCGGCTCGTTTCTGCTCGTCTGCCACACTATCGATGAACGCGTTTACACTGGTGTCGTTCATTTGGGTCTTATTTTCGGCCATATATTACTCCTATTTCGATCATTATACTGGATTAATATACGGCAAGCAAAACAAGCCCCGCTCTCCCAGCTCATAGAAGCCATCCTGAAATCTCAGGAACCGTTGCGCAAATCGCTCAGCGTTTTTTCCTGAAAATGAATATCCGAAAACTCTGCCGTGCAACCGGTGCCGGTTGGCGATTGGGAGGAAAAACCAATCCAGACGTGCTCCCAACGCCCCAAGGTGAAGAACCGTGCAAAATGCCAGCGGTAGCCGTCCAGCGAATAGTGGAAAGCAATCGCCTCCCGAATTCGCGCGATCCGCAGGTATACAGTGTTCCCGTCAATGGTTTGGGAATTGCAGTCGTCCGATAATCCGCGCGTCACCACCGAGACAATCATCGGCTGGCGCTGCGGAGAAAACTCAAAACACAACTTTCCCCATAGGGTATCCGTAATATGAAGAAGAAGCACTCCCGCATCGTAGGCCGAGTGGAAATTCACCGTCACTTTTGCGCTGAGGATGAAATCTTTTTCCGGAATCATGAACAAAGCTGCCGGAGAGTTATCGCTGCGCAAATCCCCAGAAGGTGAAAGGAACAAATCTGTCCGCTCGCCCGCCTTGATGATCAACCGCTGATCGGGGAGAACTTCCCATGATTCGGGCTGGTTGCGCCAGTTCGCAGGCACCGGGATACCAGGGATTGTAAATTCCATGCTGGCTTCTCCTCTATCCTCCGATAAACCTGATGTACATACGCAATAGGTGAAGCAAGTGGCGTCTATCACCTTTGACCAAGTATGTACAACCTGATACGGTTATTGTAGCACAGATCATAAAGGGAGAAACTTTTCAAGTAAGCAAAGTCTTATACAAAATTCCCCTCAGCCGGCCCAAGCAGAATCAACTCGCCGGCTCCAGGTGTTTGATATAGCATCTACGGCGCTTGTGCTGGCGGGTCTTGAAATTCTTCCACTGCGCCTGCACCGCCTGGTTTGTCTCCAACTCCGGGTTCGATTCGGCCAGGGTGATGCCGTGCTGATTGAAAGCCAGGTTTATCTGGTGAATAATCAGCGCGTTGATGCCCTTGCCTTGAAATTCCGGCTTGATCGCCACCAGATATAAATCAGCCCGGTTGTTTTTCTTCAGGGCTCGCAAGATGTGAATAAAACCAAACGGGAATAGCTCTCCCCTCGCTTTTTGCAACGCTCGGGAAAGCGAGGGCAAAGCCAGCCCAAAGGCTATCAAGCGGTCGTTCTCGTCCAGAACAACGGGAACAAACTCGGGAGAAACGTAATCAAAGTATTGCTTGACGTAACTGTCGACCTGCTTGCGCGAAAGGGGCACCACGCCGTACAGGTGCCGGTACGACTCCTCCAGCACCTCAAATATCTGGTCGGCATACTTCAAAATTTCGCGTTTCGATCTGGCTTCTAACATGTGCAGATTGCATCGCCGCAAGAGCACCTCGCGCAGTTTGGCCACCTTTTCCGGTGGCTCTTCCGGCACGCCGATTTCGTACTCCAGCCAATCGATATCTTTCTGGTAACCCAGCGCTTCCATATGCCGCGGATAATAGGCGTGATTGTACATGGTAGAGAAGGTGCCCAACTCGTTGAACCCTTCCACCAGCATCCCTTCCCGGTCTAGGTCCGTGAAACCCAACGGTCCATGCACGGCCGTCATGCCCTGGTCACGGGCCCAATCTTCCACGGCTTTCAACAGCGCTCCAACCGCTTCCTGGTCATCTGCAAAATCAATCCAGCCAAATCGGGCGTAGCGCTGTCCCCAGCGCTCAACGTGCATCCGGTTGATGATTCCAGCAATGCGCCCGACCACTTTCCCGTCCCGGTAAGCCAACCAATATTTCGCCGTGCAGTGTTCAAAAGCCGGGTTTCGGTCGCGGCGCAGAGTCTGCATGTCGTCCATCGTCAGAGCCGGCACCCAGTAAGGGCTGCCCTTGTATAACGACTTCGGGAAACGAACAAAGGTCTTTAAATCCTTTAAGGTCGTCACTTCTTTTACCAGTATGGGCATATTCACTTTCTCCGCGGGGATTGGATATAAGGGCTATATATACCGCATTTTGCAAAAATGTGCGTGGTTTCTAACGCACATTTTTGCAAAATATTGGGAAATCACTCTGTAAAAGATGAAAATACCTATCTGCTCACCAGAGTTGGGCAAGAACCTTTTCACCATCGGTGCGAGTAGTTTGATTACATGTGTTGCCCCCACCCTTCCCTCCCCCGGCACCAAAAATACTCAATCACTCAGGGGCTATGCCGGGGGAGGGGTAGGGGTGGGGACCCAAACCCGAATGTAAAAAGTGACATTGCGAAAGCAGTTATAAAAAATCAGCCCCCGATCTGCCTCGCGATTTGCGCCAGGTGCACAGCATCGTGGGCTGTCAGGTGAGCGATCTGTGAGCGGATGGTAATCTGCCCGACCTCGTTATGCTGGCCTGTCCGCATCCACCCCTCCGCGCTCAAATCCTCTAGCTCACGCACATGCGCCTGGCGGAAGCTTAAGAAAGCTGCCAGCGCATCTTCCAGCTTCGCCGCCGCGTAGTTGCCATCCCGGGCCAGTTGCTCCTGGTCATAACTGAGGATCGTTGGGTTGTCCTGTTCACGCATGGCCCGCGTGCGTTGCAATCCCCGCTCTTCGGCATCTCGCAGGTGGCAAATCACCTCTGCAACCGTCCAGCCTTCATCCCCGCCCCGCGCGGCCAGTTGCTCCGGGGTGCGCCCCGCCAGCAATCCCTGCAAGATCTCGGGCGTGGCCCGGTAAGCTCTTAAGAGGTCCTCAATCTCGTTGTGCATCTCTCTATATCTCCTCAATAGCCAGCGGGAATTTCGACATCGCCTCGCACCCGTCCGGCAGGATCAGAATCGGGTTCTCATAGCGGAAGCCGATCTTCTCCTCCGGACAGGCATACTGGATGGCGCAGATCACCATTTCGTTGGGCTGGTAAACATGATCGGGGTTTGTCCAATAGGGGAAGGGCCCGTCGTTGCGCCCAATGCGCCACTCGTCGCCCAGCATGCCAATTCCGTGCTCAAAACCCGGTACCATGTACTCGGCAAAACCGCGCTCCTCGCAGAAGATCATCATCTCATCCGCCAGGCTGGAAGGCGACACCCCGGCTTTGTAGGTCTTCAGGCACAGCGCCACCAGGTCGACAAAGTTCTGGGCGTGCCAACGCTGTCGGTCGGTGGCCGGGCCCAGCAAATAGTTGTGGGTGTGGTCGCCCAGGCATAGCCGGTACATGGCGTGCAGATCGACCATCAAGGGTTCGCCCGGCTGCAGAGCGCGCCGCGACGCCGGGGTGCAAGCCCCACCCGCCAACCCGGTGCGGTAACCCGAGGCAATCTCGTTGCCCCCGGTGAAGGACCACTCCCACTCGCTGCCCGCTTTGCGCATGGCGTAAGCCGCCAGCCCGCCGATCTCCGTCTCGGTCATGCCCTTGTAGCCCGCCCGCAGCGCATCCATCACGGCCTGCTGGCCAATATCCACCAGGCGCGAGGCCTCGCGGAAGCGGTTGATGGTGCCCTGATCTTTGATCATCGAGACGCGATCGACGATATCCAGCGCGTTGACCAGTTCGGCATCCGGCAGCGCGGCACGGAAGGCTTCGTACTCGTAATAGGTCAGGTTGCCTTCGGGCAAATAGTTGGACATGCCCGCTTCTACGCCCACCCGGCCCTTGCCGCCCTTCAACGACTCGGCGGCTTTCTCCGCCACCAGGGTGATCTGGTCCTGCCCGCCCATCGGCGCAAAACCCAGCACGTGTTCTTCGTCCAGCCAGGTCTCGTCGGCCACGCGGGCCGCGTCAATGACAAAGGTATACACGGTCGGCAGGCCCTCGGGCGGAATGACCACATAGGAGCGCCACGGGCAAAACACGTCGGAGACGAAGGACAGCGTGCGCAGGCGCGAGCCGATGTACACGTCGATTCCGTCTTTCGCCATCTCCTGCTGAATGGCGCGCACCCGCACAGGGTGATCGATGTAAAAGGGATCGTTGCTCATGAAGACGCCTCCGGTTAGTATTCGCAGGTAATTTCGGACAGAACTTTGTTCAGGCGGTCGACGATGGAAGCCAGGCTGAGAGCTTTCACCATGTTGCCTTTCAGTTTCAACTTACCGCTCATCAGCGCCGAGCGCGAGCCCAACTCGGCCCTCGAGATCTTGGCAAAGGTGTCATAGTCACCGGTGATGATGAACTCTGCGTTGGGAATATCGCCCACACTCACCGACACTTCCTGGAACACCCCATCCACAATCTTGTAGAACAGCGCCCGGTCTTTGCCATCCGGGCAGTGGCTGTAGACCGTTACCATGGAAGAGGTCACATATTTCATTATCTCCGGGGTCAACTGCTCGCGCAGTCGTTTCTGAGCCTCAAAGGCCCAATCAGGGCTGAGATACTGCAAAGGAGCCATAGGTGTCATCCTTCATCCGTGAATTTCTCCGTTCAGCGCGGAGCTACCTATTAGTATGGCATAGAATCGAAAAAACAGCCTGCCTTTTACAAAATTCTACTGTCAGACTACTAACGGTTCGCTTCTCCCCCTTTCATCAGCTGGTCACGGTCCTGCATCCAGTCGCTGTCCCTCTTCAGCCCGCAGGGCTTTCATGTTCTAAGCAGGGGTTTTAACCCCGTGGCATGAATTCACAGGGTAGGGTAACCATTCATGGGTTTTTATTTATCCTTCTCTCCAACCGTGGGCCATTCTCTCCGCGTAGCGGCACGGGGATTGCGCAATCTTTTCAGACCACCAAACAAACCCCGTGCCGTTTATACCAAACTAAAGAACTTGCGCCAGGCAAAGGCCGGTGTGCGAGCCTTCCATCTGCGCCACCTGGGCGGGCGTGCCCTGCGCCACCAGTTGCCCGCCGGCAGCGCCGCCCTCCGGCCCCAGGTCAATGATCCAATCCGCGGCCTGGATCAGGCCAAGATGATGCTCGACCACCACCACCGAATTCCCCACCGCCACCAGCCGCCGCAGCAGCGCCAGCAGCCGCGCCACATCGGCCTGGTGCAGCCCGGTGGTCGGCTCATCCAGCAGGTAAAGCGCCCGCCCGCTGCCCCCCCGCGCCAGCTCCTTAGCCAGCTTCACCCGCTGGGCCTCCCCGCCCGAAAGGGTTGTGGCGGGTTGGCCCAACTGCAAATACCCCAGCCCCACCTCAACCATCAGCTTCAAACGATCAGCCACGGCGGGCACGTCCTGGAACACCTCCAGCGCTTCCTCGATGGTCTGGTCCAGCACGGCAGAGACATCTACGCCGCGGAATTTGACCGCCAGCACTTCCTTCTTGAAGCGCCTGCCGTGGCACACCGGGCAGCGCACCTGTACATCCGGCAGAAAGTGCATGTTCACGGTCAGCGTCCCAGCCCCTTCACAGCGCTCACAGCGCCCGCCCGCCACGTTGAACGAAAACGCCCCGGCGCCCAGCCCGCGTTCGCGGGCCGCCGGGGTGGCAGCAAAGGCCTCGCGGATGGCGGTGAACGTGTCGGTGTAGGTGGCAGCGTTCGAGCGCGGCATCCGCCCGATTGGAGTCTGGTCCACCGTCACCACCCGCTGAAGATGCTCCCAACCTTCAATCGCGTCGTGCCGCCCTGGCATCTCCTCCGCGCCCAGGAAGCGCTTGCGAGCCGCCCGGTCGAGGATGTCAAACATCAAGGTCGACTTGCCCGAGCCCGAAACGCCGGTCACCGCCACCAGCTTGCCCAGCGGCACGCGCACGGTCAGGTTTTTGAGATTGTGCTCGCGCGCCCCGCGGATGGTCAAGGCCTCGCCATTACCCCTGCGCGGCTCCAGCACCTCCAGCCGCTGCCGCCCCGACAGGAAGTTCCCCGTCGGCGAAGCGGGGTTCTGCGCCACCTCGGCGGGCGTTCCTTGGGCCACAATCTGCCCCCCGTACTTGCCCGCGCCTGGACCAAACTCCACCACGTGGTCGGCAGCCAAAACCATTTCCAGGTCGTGCTCGATGACCAGCACGGTGTTGCCCAGGTCACGCAGTTGGCGTAGCACTTCGATAAGGCGGGTGGTGTCGCGCTGGTGCAGCCCAATGGTCGGCTCGTCCAGCACATACAGCACCCCGGTCAGGCCCGACCCCAGCAGTGCAGCCAGCCGCAAGCGCTGGGCCTCTCCCGCCGACAGGCTGGGCGTGGCGCGCTCCATGCTCAAGTACCCCACCCCAATGCGCACCAGCCGCCGGATGCGCTCGCGCACGTCCGTTATCACCGGCCCGGCGATTTGGGTTTGATCCTCGTCCAGCGTGCCCGGCAGCGTCTCCAGCCATTCGGCCACCTCCTCCAACGGCATCTGCGACAGATCGATAATCGTGCGCCCGTTGACGCGCACGGCCCGGCTTTCAGCCCGCAATCGCGTGCCCTGGCAGTCGGGGCAGGTCTGCCGCGCGTAAACCGGTTCGCCCTTCACCTTGAGGTACGCATCCGACTGGCCTTCGGTGTAGCGCCGCCGCAGGGTGGTGAGCACACCCTCAAAATAGCCTTTGACCACCGAGGAGGGCGCGGGCTTTTTGGGGAAACGCTGCTTGACCCGTTCACCATTTACGCCGTAGCAAAGAAAGTCGCGCTGCAGCTCGCCCAACTCGCCGATCGGCTGGTGAAGGTCAAACTCGAATCCGTAATACTGCCCGGCTCGTTGCAGCGTAATGGACAGCCGCTCGGCGTTGAATGCGTCCCACACCAACACGCCCCCATCCGCCACCCCGCGGGACGGGTCAATGATGCGCTCCATGAGCAAGTCCATGGTCACGCCCAACCCCGTGCAGGTGGGACAGGCCCCTGCCGGTTTGTTGAACGAAAAACTGGACATACCCAGTTCGGGCAGGCGCGCACCGCAGTGCGGGCAGGCCACGCTGGGGCCTTCGCCCGGGCTGCTTTCATCTTCCTCAAACAAGTCGCCGCTCACCTCAGTAGAAGGCGGCACGTCTCCGCCGCAGGTTGGGCAGTCGCGGTGGCCTAGCCGGGCAAACAACACCCGCAGATAGGTAAAAATCTCGGTGGCGGTGCCCACGGTGGAACGCGGGCTGCGGTTGGACAGGTACTGGTCCACGCTGATGGAAGGCGACAGCCCGGTGATGGATTCAACCGGGGCGCGGGTCATGCCGTCAGTCACCAGCCCCAGCGATTCCATGTACTGGCGCGCGCCTTCTTTCTGCAAAATGTCGAACGCCAGGGTCGATTTGCCCGAGCCGGACAGGCCGGTGAAGACGATTAATTTATTTTTTGGCAAGGTTAAATCAATGTTTTTCAGGTTGTGCAGCCGCGCGCCGCGGATCACGAGGGTATCTTGAAACATGCTGATCTCCAGAACAAAGATGTACAGGTTTTTCGCAGCATAAAAACACCCCGATAGTCTGAATCGGGATGTTTTCTGTTGCTAATTAAATTGTACAACCCTGGTGCGCAAGTGGAGGGTTAGAGTCGCTTCTTCACAGACAGGGCTTCATTGATGTGTACCAGGCAGTGGCGCGTGGGAGGCATGAGCAGCAGCCCGCCCAGAGTCAGCCCGCCCCAATAATCCAGCAGCCAGCGCGAGCCTTCGTTCACGGCCCCCTCTGCCAGCAACCGCTCCAGGCCCGCCGGGTCCACCTTGCGCTTAAAAGCTCCCACGGGCAGCGTGCGCACGTTCTCCCGGGTGCGCCGCCCCACCGCAACGCGGTAGGCGCGCAAAGCCTGGATATCCAGCGCTGCGCTCAAATCCGCCATCTCCGCGGGGCTCATGGCGTTGCCCACCTCACTGACCGTCACGCCCAGCCGCGCCTGCCAGCCTTCGGCAATGAACATCTGCGGTCTGCCCGCCAGCAGCACGTTCATGGTGGCGTCTTCAATACGCGTGAGGTGCCAGAACAACCAGGCAATGGAATGCTCTTCTTTCTCCGGAACGATCCGCGTCCCGTCCTCACTCAAGCCTTGCCAGACCTCATCCTCAAAAGTAGGCTCCCCCGCCCCACTCATCTCGGCGCAATGCACCTGGGCGTGCTGCTGCATGAACAAAACCACGGCTTGCTCGTGAGTATCTTTTTTCGCGAGGGCCTGCCGTAATTGTTGCTGTTGCGCGTTCCATGATTTACGGTCCATACATGACTCCTGAACAAAAATTTAGTGTCCCCGCCCTGTGAAAATTTACTCACAAACGATTATAATCCCTCTCATGAGACAAAAACCCATCTTGCCGGTGTGGGCGCCGCGGCTCAAACCTCATCTCCTGCGCCGGTTGTACGAGCAAGATGCCCAGGGAATCCTTGACGAAGACCTGCTCAACGAGGTGGGCTGGGCCTTGCGCGCACGCTGCCTCAGCTTCATTGAAGCTCTGGAATCCGTGCATGGCCGCACGCACTGCCCGGTGTGCGGCGCGCTCATTCAGCACGACCTGCGCAGCATGGCCCTACTGCACTGCCCGGACTGCGATTGGGAATGTGTGTGGCGAGATTACGCCGCCACCATCAGCAACCAGCAGCTCCACGGCGGGCCCGAGGTGGTGGCTTTGTTCCAGGATTACGCCGGCTCTTTTCCCAAAGCAAAAGAGCCGGCCGAGAAGATGCTCCTCATCGACCGGCTCATTCACGGCTTTCACCACTACCTGACCAGCAAGCGCACCCGCCGCCCGGTGGGCGTCAACCTGATCGATGGCAGCCTGATTCACGTCATCGAGTTTCTGGACCAACTCACCTACGGCCCAGGCAGCACCCCCGGCTTAGAGGAAACTCATGCCTCCTGGCGAGTCAATGCCTTGCGCACCGGCAGCCAGAATTCGCACACATAATTGTCGCTGCTTTCTCCGTCTGGATAAACTTCCATCTCCGGCGCAGCGGCATGCTGCATGCCCGAGGCGGGCAGCCACTCCATGAAGGCGTACATCTCCGCCTCAACGATCGACTGCGGCACCGGCCCGCGGCATTCAAACACCTCCCACTGCGTCGCCGGAACCTCGTAGAGATCCAACCCGCTCGCGTCGCCATCTTCAGGTAGTTCCACGCCGATCAGGTAATAAAATGCGCGGTTGGCGGGGTCGTCTGCTACCAGCGAAACGCCCAGCGTGACACCGCCAGTTTGCGCGCCAGGCTGCATCCCCGCAACTTGCGTCAGGGCGTCAAACAGGCCGTCCTGGCGGCACTGCTCCCAAAACAGCCCAAAGGCTTCGTTTTCCTGCCCGCCGATCCAGGTTTTCTTGCCCGCCACTTTGAAAGCCGGGCGCGTTACCGAACGATGATTGACCATCTAGTCCCTCCCTATCCACAGATTTGATGTCGCGCGACGTTAGCATTGTACGCGACTCATTCAAGAAGGGCTTGATATTTTTTGCGGTCTATAACATGGTTGGTCCCGTTTTACTCAACCGGAATCAAAATGGACAGAATCGAATCCCCTCGATCCGGCCCGGTAAAGCGCTCATCGTAACCTTCGAGGTCATACTGCGCCGCGGGCTTTAATCCGGAATGAGGCAGCCACTCGCCATAGGCATACACATATGTCCGGCGAATATTTCGCAGCGAACCTACATGCTCAAAAACAGCGTAGCGCCGGGCCGCAAGCCGCCGCTCCACCATCCCCTGCGGAACAGCATCCAAGCCTTCCACGGCCAGTCCAGCCAGGTAATCAAAGTCTCGGCTGGTCTGAAAACTGTCCGGGTATACCCACAAACCAAAGGTGCGTCGGGGCTGGGCTGCCAGCAAAGACTGCGCCATTTTCTCGCCAAATTGCTGCCATACCCGCTCCAGTTCACCGCCGCTGCTGTCGCCGTGGTAGCGCACCCCCACCAGGTGCAGCGCAGGAAAATCCACCAGGCGCGGCTCCATGCCAGGCGGGTGCCCAAACTCAGACTGAAGTACCACCGCGCGCGGCGCCAGATGCAAGAATTTTTGCGTACGACGGTGCTCGGCAGGCGGAAGACCAAACTGGGCCTTGAATGACCGTGTAAAAGCCGCGTGAGATTGAAATTGAAACTCGGCAGCAATCTCTACCAGGGGCCGGTTTGAATTGACCAGCGCCTGGGCAGCCTCGCTCAGGCGGCGTTTGCGCAAGTAACTGCCGGGTGTCTCTCCGGTCAGGCTGCTAAACACGCGCACAAAGTGATAAGGCGAGTAATTGGCTGCCTGGGCGGCAATCGTCTCCACGCTCAAAGGCGAGCGCAGATTTTCTTCAATAAAATCAATCGAGCGGATAACGCTCTCTAGCATAACCCCTTACGGCTCGGTGTAGCCGCAGAGGGCCAGCGCGCGCGGACCGGTATGCACGCCCAAAACCGGGCAGACGATGGAGATAAACATCTCCGCCGGATTGTATTCCTTCTTGATCCGCTCTGCCAGGGCCTGGGCCTCTTCCAATGCGGCATTGTGCAGCACGGTCAGATGCAGGGCCTTGCCGGGGATGATGTTCTTGAAGAACTCCTTATACAGCCCCTCGATGGCCGAGGTGCGTGAGCGAGCCGGAATGCCCGCCCCCACCGCCCCCTTCTCACGGTTGACATAGATCAATGGCTTGATTTTAAGCACCGAGTTGAGCAGGCGCGCCGCATCGCTGATCCGCCCGCCCCTGCTGAGGTAGTCAATGGTATCCAGGGTGATGTAATACGTCATCGTATTACGCACATGCGCCGCCGCCGCCAGCATGGCGTTCAGCCCGCCGCCTGCTTCGCGCGCCCGGGCCGCCGCAATCACCTGCCAGCCAATGCCCATCGAGTTGCTCTTGCCGTCCACAATGTGCACCGGCAGCCCGTATTCCTCAGCCGCCTGGCGCACCGATAGGATCGTGCCGCTCATGGCGCTGCTGATGGTTACCACCATGATCTCCTGAGCTCCGTTGTCCAGCGCCTGCCGGAAGGCGTCCAGGAACATCTGCGGGGTGGGTTGCGAGGTGGAGGGGTGGATGGGGTCCTTGAGCAGGCGATCATAAAATTCTTCAGCAGACATATCCACGCCGTCCAGGTACTGCTGATCACCAAAAATGATGGTTAGCGGGACAACAATGATCTCGTATTTCTCCCGCCATTCGGCAGGGATATCGCAGGTGCTGTCGGTGATCAAGGCAATTCGATGGGGCATGGGCACTCTCTCATAATAACTTTAGGATGGATAGGCCTGAGCCTAAATTCACCTTATTGTAACGAATCCGGCAAGAGAATTACAGTGGCTGAAGGCATATTTTTTGGTCATATTTTCCCCCGCAGTTTGCACAGCGAACCATTTTCGGGGATAATGGGGCGGGGGCATCCTGGATCGAAGGAGCAAACCATGCGCTTCCAACCGGCGCGAATCACCCTGGCGGCGGTATTGCTGGTGGTGGGGCTGGCCCTGGCGGGCAGTTCCCCCGCCGTCGGGCAAACCCTCACCCCGGTGGCCTACCTGCCCATCATTTCGCGAGCCAACACCAACCCCATCCACACCGGTATCGCCACCTACTACTACGCTACCGGGGCCGGCGCGTGCGGCTTTGCGGCCACGCCCGGCGACCTGATGGTGGCGGCGATGAACGCAGAAGAGTTTAACGGCTCAGCGGTGTGCGGCTCCTACATCCGCGTCAACGGGGCCAAAGGCGAGGTGACCGTGCGCATCGTGGATCTGTGCCCCGAGTGCAAGGCCGGGCACCTGGATTTGAGCCAGCAAGCCTTCGCTGCCATCGACGACCTCTACAAAGGCCGGGTGGACATCACCTGGCAGTTGGTCAGCCCGGAGATGAGCGGACCGGTGGTCTATCACTTCAAGGACGGGGCCAACCAGTGGTGGACCGCCGTGCAGATGCGCAACCACCGCAACCCCATCGCCAAGTTTGAATTCCGCAACGCCAGCGGGGTGTGGGTCAACGTGCCGCGTACGACGTATAATTATTTTGTACAAACCAACCCCGGCATGGGCGAGGGACCGTTCACCTTCCGCGTGACCGACCTGTACGGGAATGTGCTCATCGACAGCGGCGTGCCGCTGCTGGAGGATGCGGATTACGCCGGGGCCGGGCAGTTTCCGTATGGGCCGTAGGATTACTCCATGACCATCATCGACTTTTCTCGGACCCCCTCTTCTGAAAAACAAAAGGCCCCCCGGCTGATAGAGCTGGGTGCGGGCCGGCTGGGCTTGTGGGGCAAACCCTCTCCGGGCAAACTCGGCGACTGGCAATCCCAAGGGCTTACCACCGTTCTCACCCTGCTGTCCACCGCAGAAGGCGCGCAGCATCTGGGCGAGGCCGTGCTCAGAATGGGTCTGGTCTGGCACTGGTTCGAACAGGCCAACGGCCAGGACCTGCCCGCCCCGCGGCGCTTTGAACTGCTGCGAGAACTGCAAACTATCAACCGCGAAATTGACGCCGGAAGCTGGGTACTCATCCACTGTGCCGCCGGAATGCACCGCACCGGCATGGCCTCCTACGCCCTGTTGCGCCTGCGCGGCCTCGACCGAGCCGCCGCGCTGGATCTGATGCAGCAAATGCGTCCCGTCACCCGTGAAGGAGTCGGCGAAAAACGTCTGGACTGGGTGGATGCCTGGCTGGCAGAATTTCGGATACCCTAAACAAAAAGCCGTTTGTGTGCTAAAATAGCGGGCGCGTTAAGTGCGCCAGGGTCCACTAGCTCAATGGTAGAGCAACTGACTCTTAATCAGCAGGTTCAGGGTTCGAGTCCCTGGTGGATCACCTAAATATGGCGGGGTGCTACGCCGCAACCCCCACAAGTACTGTTTAGAAGGCCTGCTTTTCAGCAGGTCTTCTGCTTTGACAGCAGTTTGACAGCAATTCAGATTCTTTAAGGTCAATTGATTTTCATCGACACTATTTGCAAACTTCGTATTTACATGAGTGAACATCATCATTTTCGGCTGGGCGAATGATGAAATTGTTGGTCACGCCTAAAGTTTTTTGAATGGGCTATATAATAGCTTAGAGAAAAGAAATATCGTCTTTGTCAAAAGTTACTGCGCAACCTATTTGCAGCATTTTCCATCTTCACAGGGCAGTAATGAAACATAATTACGACCTATCAAGTGTCCGTCTAATTAATCGTTGGGCACTTGGTCAAACAAACAATAATAAAGGGTTATTACAAATGAGCAAAAATACAAAAATAGTTCTTGGAATCATCGGAGGTATGATTGCGTTATGTATTTGTATCTGTGTTGGTGGGTGGATTGCTTTAAAAATATCTGGCAAGGTACTTCAAGAAACAATGGTTCAAGACACGCCAGAAGAAGCGGCGGCGACTGCAAAAGAAATAATTGATTACAAACTGCCATTAGGGTATCAAGAACAGATGGCTATGAATCTGGGATTTATGCAAATGATTACTATAGGGGATTTCCAATCTGCTGATACGGAAAATTACCGTCCTATAATAATGATTGCTTCAATGTCGCCTAATATCGAAGCCGATGAAGAAGAAATGCGCCTGCAAATTCAATTAAGTATGCAGAAGTCATCAAATAGGCAGGGATACGAAATGAAACTTGTTGAAGAAAAAGAAGTTACCATTAGAGGGCAACAAGTCAACCTTATGGTTTACGAAGGGACAGATGAAAACGGCAATCCGATGAAGCAAATTGTAAGTGGACTATTCGATGGTAAAAACAGCAAAGTTATGCTTTTCATTATGGGGCAAGAATCTAATTGGAATCAAGAAGAAATTGACTCATTTATTCTGTCAATCAAGTAGTTTTCAAAACCGTGCCCAACAAAGCGTGCAACTGACGTGTGGGACGCTTCGCGTGCGGCATTTTCAAGCATTTTCCTCGCTTCAAGTTTTTCCTGCTTCCGAACATTGATCACACCTGTCCACACGCAGGTAACGCAAACCGGTGGGCAGTCTGCTCTCCTTTATAGGTTCGTCTATCGCACTTCAATACTGGAGATATAACAAATGACCGACAACAACAAATCTCAGTCAGTATTTAATCAATCACAAGATTGGTTTACTCGCCTGCTGACCGAGACCTTGAAACGATATGCAAAGAACGCGTCTACAGATTACCTCATCAAAAAGTATCCCGGCTTACCAAAAGACATTATTGCTGAAAGGTATATTACTCAACAAGCATGGATGGCAGCATTGGCAGGTGCTGCTTCTGCCACTGTAATATCGGTGGCAGCTGTTGGTTCTGCTGCTCTCGCATCGTCTAGTATCGCAGTTCCCGGTTTGGTCGTCACTATTCCAATTGGAATAGCTGCATTTGCAGGTGAAACAGGCTTCACAGTTCAACTACAAACTCGGACGGCCTACGATCTATGCAACTTATACGGTTTATCAGTAAATCCCAATGACACCGAAGATATACAAGAAATATTTGCAATGGGGATGGGTATCAAAGCTGGAGAGCTAACCGGCAATGCGCTTCAAAAACTGGCGCCTGGCGTAGCAAAGCAACAAGCTCGCAGGTTAATGCGGGCAGGATTAACAAGGCGCAAATTTCAAGACTGGGCATCGAAGAGTCTGTCACGCGAAATCGCCCGCCACTATCTCTCTGAAAAATTCCTACTAAGTGTAGTTGTCCCTGGCATAAGCATAATACTTGCGGGAGGTTGGAACTATTACTTCACCAAAGGGCTGGGGCGCACGGTACAGGCTCGTGTGCGTGGGCGTGGGATGGGTATCGAATATATCCATGACATCCAAATTCCAATTCAAGCCAGGCCAGAATTATTGTTAGCAAGCGCGCTAAATATTATGGGGGCAGATGGGCGCGTCAGTGAAAACGAACTCGCCGCGTATAAGGAGTTGGCAGCGGATCTGAGAAAACTTCATCCCAATTTTGTCCCCGAAAATCTTGGTAGTCAGTGGGGCGATGCAGACAACTGGATCGCAAAAATAGCAAGTGTTGAAGATGAAGAAACTCGCAAGGCGGTATATGCAATCTCCGAGATAATGACGATTGTTGATGGACGAGTAGGTCGAAAAGAAGTAAAACGGCTAGAGCAAATTGCGAGTCTTGTAGGCACGCAGGTTGACAAAGCACGATTGAAAATGCGAGCCCGTCCCTTCTATGTGCAACCCGCTGGACGAGGATGTAGCGTTGTGGCTTCAATCATCGGCGCAATATTATTACTTGGCGCGTGTGCTGGCTCAATTTCACTATGGTTTCTGGTTGCACAATTTCTTCAGAGATAACAAATAGAACATACAAAAGGCTACCCAACAAAGTGTGAACCAAACTCGTGGGATCACGCGAATTTATGAGCGATTTTTGCTTATAGTTTCTCCTATTCTCAAACAGGGATCGCACCCGCCTCATCAATGATACACAAACCGTTTGGCGTTTTTTTACATCACCACCATTTAGCCTAAACTTTTGTCACTATTCTCTTCGGACACTAACAGCTTATTTCCAGAATTGCTTGATATCTTTTCTATACTCAGAGACGAATTGCAATGTTCGTAATATGGATAAATGCTCCGGAATAGCTTCACTCGCTATTTGCTTGTCCTTAATTTCAGACAAAATCTCCAACAGTAATTCGTTCACCAGCATGATTTCGCCACCTCCCAGGTGAGTATGGTTCGCTTTACTAGCAAAACCTAGCAGAGCAATCTGTCGAATTTCCCGAGGCAATATTATTCCTTCAAAGAGTTTAGGAATGTACTCTCTCCCCAACTGGAATTTCTTTGAAAACCTTCTCTCGCGCACCTCCCAGCTATCGGCATCCATAGAAGGTTCGATATGTACCAGGAGCCCGTCTTTGGGATGGTAGGCGATCACATCCAATTCGGATTCAAATCCACCATTCGGGTGCGGTGCCACCATAATATTTCTCCGAACGAAATATCCTCGGAATTCATACCATTCGGCAACCAACTGCTCAAGGTAGTTATTCACCACAAAATCCTCCTGTAGGAATGATGTTTCGAAACATCATAGCAGAATTCACTTTCGTGGGGTAGAACTCGTAGTTCAAATTGCCCCTTAACTTAAGACTCGTTTCATCATCCTATACTTAAATGTATAGGATAAGCGAATTCAACCTGGTTGATCGTAAGGCAAAAATAATCCGAGGTTCTTGAGGGAAAAGCGCTGCAAAATTCACCACTCGGATCTTAGAACTCGACTCGACGAGAAGATTGTAATCATGATTCCATATCACATTCAAAAAAATCTCCAAAGCTAGAAATCGCAACAAGGGCTAGAGATTAGGACAAAAGCAAAGAATTGTTAATTATCAAGATAAAGTATTACAATAGATATAGAGCGTTCCGAAAAGTCATAATCATAGAGTTGGGATATAGTCCTTTATTTTGTTTTTTGAGGGGTGGATTGGATGTCTAGAGGTATTCTCGGGTAATGAAATTCTTCGTTCAGCCTCATAGTTAGCAGAGAGGTTACGATATGCCTGAAAAACCAGATTTCATTGTGGACCCTTATGGAAATGTGCGGGATGTTCGACGTCAGAAATATTCCCCGGAACCATCAACCACTTCACCGCAAACATCGGCGCCAAATATAACAACCTCTAGAGTACATACCCATTCATCACACAGCGCCAAAAGTGCTCCCGATGGGGCCGTTTTTTTTCCCATAATTCTCATTGTCTCAGTAATAACAGCTATTCTCCGATACTTACCTCAATCAACACCAATAAATTATTACCCCGAACCTAATTTAAGAACGGTCGATTTGGGCCTCGATTATTACGATCAGGGCAATTACGAAATGGCCATAGATTATTTCACCATTGCGATTGCGAAAGAAACCGATACAGGCGAGGCCTACAACGACCGTGGATTAGCCTACCTCGCCATAGGTGAAATTGACAAAGCCATTATCGACTTCGATAAAGCTATCGAACTCTTGCCCGACCCAGCTGCGGCTTACAACAATCGGGGAAATGCTTATTTTACCAAGGGCAACCATGAACAAGCCATGGTGGATTTGGAAAAGGCGATCGAACTTTCTCCAAATCTAGCAAAGGCTTACTATAATCGTGGACTTACATACCTGGATTTAGGCAATTACGATCTAGCCATTGCCGATTTTGACAAGGCAATAGAACTGTCACCTGAAACCACCTATTATTTTTCCGCTACAGCGGAAGCCATAAAATCAACACTAGAAATTCCAGTCTCCGGCGACATTTTTGGAGCATCACTATTTGGAGAAACCGAGACGGACCTGGCCGCAATCTATGCCGTCCGAGCAATGGCTTACCTACTAAAAGGAGACTACCAGAAAGCTGTTTTCGACTATGAAAAAGCCACCCAGTTCGATCTGGACCCGGCCTTTGCCCAACAGGTGGAGGCACTTCTTGCTGATTTTAAGTTGGATGCTCTACCCAACATAACTGTTGTGCCCCAAGCGGGGCGGTGGGAAGGTAGCGCGAATTCAGGTGACTATTCGGGACCTGTCTCTTTTAATGTCTCCAATGATGGACAGATAAACGACTTTATACTAACTTTAGTCCTCGGGCCTGATAATTCTTGTCTGGTGGACTCACAGAATGTTTATGTGGAACCAGATGGCACCTTTTCCTTTACTTTTACATCTAACAGTAGAGGAAGCGGCCTTTTCGTTCAGGGGGCATTTGTAAGCAACACACTTGTTAATGGGGTTTTCAGTGGAAACATCTTTTACCCCCCAAACCAGCTTAATAGCGGGCAAGTGCATAGCGACTCGTGGAGCGCCCATTGGGTCAGCGATCCGTAACCGGCACATGTTTTGATTGAAATAAGCCTGTCGTATCTCAGACTACTATAAGCATCTGAACTCGCCTCAAACACTTTCATTGCTGAGTACTGAGAAGTCAAAATTCTCTAAACCTGACAAGCGAAAACTTTGACGGCAACCTAAATTGCCTTGAAAATCACCTTTAACACCCCCTGATTTAGCCAACCAATGGAAAGCAAACGAAAAGACCAATTTGATTATCTGATGTAAATGACTATTCAAAACCACTCCAGTGTTTCGGATTAACTCCAACACATGGGAGTGCTTAACTCCTACGTAGGAGTTAATGACTTCAATAACCACCGAATAAATTCTCAGGCCGCCAATCCATTCACCAAGTAAAATGCCGACATTAAACCCGCGTTTTCTTTATGGATTCTTGGCGAACAGGTGGGTTTCCTAATGCATCAGACACATCGGTCATGGTCAGCAGCTCATCCATCTTATCCGCAGCCTCTTCTTGCATCCCAGGAACCACATGCGAGTAGGTGTTCAAGGTCAGGCTGATATCTGAGTGTCCCAATCGTTCCTGCACCACTTTCGGGTGAACATTTTGCTGCAGGAGCAATGTCGCCGCAGTGTGGCGCAAATCGTGAAATCGGATGTTTGGCAACGAGGTCTGCTGAAGAATTTCCTTGAATATTCGGAAGAGATTGCGGGAATCCAGAGGGGTGCCCAAGGTCGAAGGAAACACCAGATCATTTTCAACCCAGCGATCTCCAGCGAATTCTCGTTCTATTTGCTGCTGTTGATAGTGTGTTCTGAGCACTTCAACCGTTTGTTTGCCAATGGCGATCTTTCGGCGGCCGGCACTTGACTTTGGTTCGCTGAATATCACCCCCTGCCCCCTCAACCTCTGAACCTGTCGCTGAATACTGATTTTGCGGGTATTCCAATCAATATCAGACCATTTCAAGCCCAGCAATTCGCCTTGGCGAAGTCCGGTTGTCAATGCCAAATTAAACAACGCATATAAGCGGGCACCTTGCGCAGCAAGCAAGAAAGTGCGCACCTGGGTATCATCGAAGGTTTTCATCTCAGTTTTTGTGATTCTGGGCTTGGTAGCCAGGTCTGTTGGGTTCCTCCCGATCATCCCCAGCTTCATCGCATGGTTGAGTGCTTTGTGAAGCACAGCATGGTTGAGCCGAACGGTCCTGGCACTCATCCCTTGCGCTATCCAGTGGTTGTAGCAGGTCTGGATCATATCCGGGCGAATATCCTGCAACTTCCGAGAACCTAAAGCCGGCAGGATGTGCTGGTTGACAATTTGAGTGTATTGAATGAAGGTTTTTGGGCGGAGGGTCATTTTTGTGGTCAGTAGCCATTCTTTCAGGTACTCCTCCAGGGTGACATTCATTCCCAGATATGTGAGGCCTTCGTTTATCTTGGTTTGCATTTCTTTGACCCAAGCCCGAGCATCTCGCTGGGTCTTGAAATATTTACTCAGCCGTTTCCCATCCACAGAAAGTTGAGCAACCCAACGTCCGTCTTTGCGCTGGTAGATGCTCCCTTCGTTATTGCTACGTCTTCGGGCCATAGAAACCTCCTAAGCCAGGAAAATAGGCTATTTGTTCTATGGCATTATACCACCACCTCAGACTATGCGAATAGAATATGCGCAAAGGACAGTAAATACCAAGTACTTAATACAGCGCTGAAATTTCCACCGTTTCATAAAGCGGCAGGTGGAGCTAGGCTTCCCTCACGGCAAATAAGCTTATTCATCTTATCTTTCTTAGAGCTACTTGCATTCTGCGCCTTTTCTCTCCCCGCTCTTTCTTTTCTTCTTCTGTTGTTACTACCTACTTGAACACTTCCAGACGTCTCCATTGTCCAAATTGTAAGCGGAGAACACAACCCCACGTCCAATGAAGTGGCGTTAACAATATCGTTTTGGAGAATGACATGATCTTTGAGAGGTTTGTTTTCAGCATTATTGGTTTCATGAACGTTACTTTCAATACACACTCTTGAGTCAATTGAGCCATCTTTTGCCGGCACATCCAATACGCAAGGTTCAAGAATCTTTCTATCATCAAACTCACAACCGAAGGTTGTGTCTATGTCTCTTGATATCTCATCTCGCGCAAAAGACTGAGATCCATTCACAATTTGCCCCTCATCCACATTCTTTTCGGTTTGGATCCCATTTCCGGACGAGGATAAATCATTATCACCTCCGCTCAGCAGAAGTGAAATATCATAGTGATTATCGGGAACAAATCGGTCATCTACATATACTTCCTGCATCCCATTCTCATCGAGGGTTAGAGCTCGCAAAGGTTTTTTGCACGAGCACGAATAAAGCAAGTCGTATTTTTCGATAATCTTAAAATGCTTATTCAATGCTCTTCGTGTAATCCCAAAATGCGATGCTATCTCCTTTTTAGAAACTCCTGGATATTCCCTGATGTAATCTACAATATCCATGATAATTTTAAATCTGCTAAACCTACAGTACTCAGAAAATGCCATAGAGCTTTTTTCTGCGGTCCTAGGAATATCTAACCGCAGCAGGCAAAGATCCTTACGAAGTAAATCAATACACATCCGCGGTAGTAAATCCTTCACTCGTAAACTCCTTACCCCAAATTTGAATCCAATGTATTGCAAGCTCGTACTTGAATCCTCAAGTCTCAATGCACCATCATTTTTTTCTAATCCCGCCTCAAGCAACTTGTCGTATAAAGATATTCGATTCTTCTCTATCTCATATGTGACCCCATTATCATCTCCATTCTTATGGGTTTTGGTGTCGTTGTTGTTATACGGCCCTCGCCTATACTTGGACAGATAGTTTAATTTCGCAACCTCCAGGTAGTCGAGCAACAGATCTTTTCTCACAATCAGATTTACACTAATATCGATGCGGCCAAATACCGCCTCTTCTACAAAGGGAACAGGCTCATCTAGCCAATCAAATAATGGATTATATACTTCCTCATATAGTGCCGAAAGTATGTCAGCATCTTGAGGGATGTTTACAATATTATTCCCCTGATAAACCTTCGGAACCGAAAACGAAAGGGAAATGCTTGCCAGGTTATATTTCGTTGGCTCGTAATACTTCACAAAGACATTAGCACCCGTTGTCCTGGTTTCGAAAGAATGAACAAAATAGAAACCATTCGCACCAGGACGCTTTCCCTTTTTCCAACCATTTTCTTCGGTAAGCTTTTCCTCGGGGATAGTCGTGTTGTGAGAAATTAACACGACTGTATCTAAGAACCGTAATGCAGCATTAATCGTGGTGCGTGACATGTCTTGACCTCTCTTCAAACAAAATCCGACGTTTTAAATTCCACTAAGGTATCGATTGAGCCCAAACATGTTCGCCAATAAATGAGTCGCCCATGTTTAGTCTTCCGCTATAACAATGCGCAGCAGGAACTAGATCTCCTCAGCAATTGGTGGAGAATTGCGACCATCCACAGACGAGACAACGAATTCTTCTAAGTCTTCTTCACGTACCCGCACAGATGATCCCAGGTGCACAGACTTGAGATTCCTCTCTCGTATTAGCTTGTAAACGAACGACTTAGATACCCCTAAAAGGGAAGCGATCTCTTCTGCACGAAGTAATTTGGAAACCATGGTGTAGATCCTTTCTAAAGCGGTGATATGTGCACAACAATCCCATATAGGACTTATGTTCAATAATGTATTTTACAAGACAGCGACCATTTCCCACTTTTCGACGAATTTCGGGGAATGCACAGGGGGATGAAAAATCCACACCTTACGCGAAGGCTTAACTCCAACGTAGGAGTTAAGCCTTAAAGCCTATTTATTACGTGAATATGAGCCGATCAAGTACCATATGCATCTAAAGAGAAATTTGTAACTTCCATGGAAACACCACTAACAAGGGGGGAAACTCAGGAAATCTTGTACTTCCATTACAGAGGTATTACCCGGCAAAATAAAACCGTCAAAAAAAGTAAAGGCCAGGAGGGTGTATATTCCTCCTGGCCTTCTATGTGAATATAAGGGCTACCGTATCTCTCTGATTAGATAGGGGGCATCATGCATTTGCTCTTATACGGATCAATAGGGCACCTGAGATGGTGTACTCTAAATCTGGGTCAGTGATTCCATAGGGTTCCAGTAAGACCTTGATCCTCTCTAGGCGTTTTTCCAAAGCCCTGGCATAAGGTACTGCGCCGGCATCCATCAACCAATCCACGACCTGGTCGATCGTATGTTTTTCCCCTTGCAATTCGGGATGAAACTCGGCGTACGCAGCATTAGCTCTGAGCACCTTCCGGCTATTGAGTGATTTGAGTTGCCTTAGCATCCAGGGACCGGGGATCAACTCTTTGGCGTAAGCCAGTAATTGTTCCTTGTTAGGGCTTTCTGCAAGCTCTTGCGACAACATGTCAATAAAATCATGCTTAGACAGGGACATCGTTCCTCCTCTATTACAGACCTTCTCTCATCGAATATCAATGCCACTCGTGGTAAAAAGAGCAGCCCAACTGGCACATCCGATCCATCAGCCAGTCGATCCAGGCGATTATCCCCTTCTTTGTCGGGGTAGTTGCCGGCTTCAGTGTCGTTGGCTCCAATAACAGAAAGCGAATTGAACACCCATACTCAGCGGCGATCTGGTATTTCCGTCCATCCAAATCAATTCTGCCGCTTGACGCACGTGTGTAACACGGACTTCGTTCGATCTGGTTTACCAGCCAATCGAACAGCTCCGTCGTTGATGGCGAATCCGCCACTCGTTCAGGGTTGAACTTCCTGAAGAGATCCAATGCTCTCGAATATCCCTTCTCTGCCATACATACCTCCAATTTGATACCTGGTGTTTTACAAAGCCACTTCCACAAAAAAGGTTTCTAATCTCAACGTCAATTCGTTCGCATAGACCTGTGTGGACATTATGTCCACACAGGTAGGAGCTGTGAAGTCGTCTTATTCGAACAGGTCATAATCAATTCACTATGTCACCTCCCTAATACAAACCAGGTTGGCATTCAATTACCTTTTCGGTCAGCAGCGCAGCATAAGCCGTCTGCCGATCCGACCAGGTTACAAATAACTCAAAGGTCACCTTCAAATACGGACTCCTTTCGGTTGGGTGTTCCCCAACGATTTCGGTTGATACACGCTTGTTCACGAACACGAACCATGCGCCGACCGGCAAGTCCATAAATAGAATGACCGGCACAAAATCCGAGAAACTACAATCAACAAGCGGTTTGCCTATGCTAGCTGTTGGTATTTTTAACTTTGGCATCTACTCACTCCTGATTCAATCTCTACTGTCTCCCTCTCTTAACTCCTACATACAGGAGTGTTTAACTCCTACGTAGGAGTTAAATCCCTCCATTCTTACGCTCCAAAATAGCTTGAACGCTATATGCCCATTGTGGCAAAGTACCAAACCCTTGTAGGCCAATCGTCATGTCTACAATCTTCCTCGGATATCTCTTGCTCAGCTGCGCCAGGTCATTGGTCGTCTTTCTCAGCTCCAACAGCTCCAGCAAGAGCGATCTGAGGATGGCGGCAGACTCGCCGCCATCCTTCTCAGTCGCCTCGATCAGTTCTTCGATGTACTCATTTGTGATCTCTGGCATCAATCCTCCGGTGCTGGAGTCGCGTCGTTGATATCGCCCAGGATTTCCTTCAGATCTTGGGATACTTCGTCGATCACGGACGCAAAGGCGCCCAGCTCCATTTCGGCCTTGCGATCTTTAATCGATTCGATCCTAGCTATTATGGAGAGCAATATTCTGTTATTCTCCCTGTGCTGCAACACTTCGACTCCAAGGGAATAGGCGATCTCGCTGGATGAAACCCCATCGAATTCCTCTTTCTCTATTCGAGCTGAGATTTCTCCCTGAACACCTCGCGCGTCAAAGCCTTCCAGCAAATTCTGGATCGACTCGTCGTCAAACACGATATAAGCCCTGTCTCCGTCCATGTTCCTCCTTCTTCAACAAACTGTTCTCCAATCCTGCAGATCGAGGCTGATATTCGGTACTTCCGGCAGTTCTCGCACACATGCGTGATAACGAGACTGCCGGTGACCGGGTCACGATAAGGTTCCTCAAATGCCCGCCAGTCCTTGTGGCCGCAAACAGGACAGGTGTATTTCATTCTCACGGCCGCGTTGGTCGCTCTGATTACTACCAGGTTGATGGGGTCTAGTCGGATGTAGGGCATTTTTGGACTCCTGTTTTAACTCCTACGTAGGAGTTAAATGCTCCTATGTGTAGGAGTTAAGTGAGATTGTTGTTCGGGGTAAGACCAGGCGGCTTTCTCGGTTTTGGTCTGCCCGCCCACAACGGGGTAGATGGCCATGCGCAGGACGTTATCATCCTTGAAGACATTGAGGTCCCAATCGTGGCTGATGCTAATCCAATCGTCGTCGGGCCATTGATAAGAGGGGAGCGACCCGTTCTTTGGATACACCATCATGGGTGTTTGAATATCCTCTATCCGGACTCCCGCCTCGGCCATAACCATGCGCCACCGATTAGAAACCTCATGGAAGTTATCAGCCTCCCCTGAAGAAGATTGTCGATAGAAAAGCTCCAGAATGGACCCTGGCGCAGCCATTCTTCCTGGATTTTCTTCTTGGATATTCTTAAATGGATATTCTTTAACCACACGTGATAAGCCGCTCGATTCACCTGATAAGCCGCTTGATTCATGTGATAAGCCGCTCGATTCATGTGTTAAGCCGCTCGGTGGATTTTCCGATCGGTTCATGTCATAAGCCGCTCGGTCATTCTCGGCTTCCAACCGATGCAGCTCGTTGTGGTGATCAACACACAATATCACCGGCTCTTCCTTGGGGGAGGGGAGGTGATATTCGAGATTGGTGTTTTCGCACCCAACAATCGTGCAACTTGCGCCCGGAACGTTGACAGTCTTTGTCCCGAGTTTGCGCCACACCTGGTTCTTCTCGATATTGTGCGCTCTCGAGCAGTTCTCGCATCGAACCGATTGTGGGCCGGTGATAGTGAACATCTCTCCGCACCTGGGACACATGCGCTGGTTCTCAGACTTCCACCCGTTCCCGTTGAGCCGTTGGTCACGCTTCAGGTCAACCCTGGATTGGAGCGTGCTGTACTCGGTTCCCCAGCGGTTGTTCTGGTCCCACACGTCGGGATCAGTCAAATGCCACACCTTGTAGCCTTCGGGGGAATTGTCGACCTTCTCCAGCTTGCCCGTGAGCAGGCGTGTGGACAGCCAATACTTGCGGCAGTCTGCGATCTTGCCCTCAGACATCATGCACAGCTCGGCCAGCTGCTCGGTGTTGATGAAACACTCGCCCGACTCGCCGGCAATGGTTTTCACCATGTACCAGAAAATGAGGTCGTATGGGTCTCGCGCATACACCCACACAACCCTGGGAACGATGGTGCTGCCTGAATCAGCGAAGGCCGCCGAAGGCGGGCTGCGCTGATTCAGGCAGCACCATCGTTAAGTAGAACTTCGCTATCCTCACACAACAATCAATTCGTTTTTCTTGCCCCGCCCCTTGGATTTGGCTACAATCAATCATATAACTTTCACCGGGGGCATGAGCATGGACGACTTACGCAATCGTTTGGACGAAATCACCAGGAAGATCAGCAGCTATGAGAATCTGCGCTCCGACCTGGGTAATGAGATCGTAGACACCAAAATATCTGCACTGAGAGCTGAGTATGCTGGGCTTGAACAGCAACTACTCGCCCAGGGCAACTCGCAACTGGTATCCTCTACCCGCCTGGACCCCTTCATCCAGGGCATTGTCAATCGCAGTGTTACCATTGAGGGCAATGCCAGCGGTATGATCATCGTCGTGGGCGAAGGCAACCGCCTGGAAGTCTCCGGCGAGCAGATCGGCGACCTGTTCCTACGCGCTTACCTGCGCGCGCTGGCGGAAGAGTGCAGCCACCTACCCCTGGGTGTGATCGACCCGCGCCTGGCGCCTTCCCCCTTGCAGCAGGACACCCTGCGCCTGGCGGATGTGTACACCGACCTGGACGTGATCAGCGCTCCCAACGATAGAACGGAAGACCACCGCCAGTTTGGACGCCGCCTGGCGCTTGGTCAGGGTGAAAGCCGCGCGCCGTTGATGGAGGTGGTCTGCGAGGCCAAGAATAAGCGACTGGCTTTGCTGGGGGATGCCGGGTCGGGCAAAACCAGCTTCGTCAACTACCTCACCTACCGCCTGGCGCAGTCCATCTTGACCGGCGAGACCGAAAAACTGCCCAAGGCAATCCGGGGGTACTTGCCGCTGCGCATTGTATTGCGCAAAGCGGCTCGGCATATCCCACTAGAAGCCAAATGCGGCACGTCCGGCATGTTGTGGGAGACCATCCAGGCGCACATGGTGGATCTGCTCGGCCAGGAAGCCGCCAAGTGGGCTCTGATCGGCCTTCAGGCGCGTATGGACAAAGGTCCGCTCTTGCTGCTACTGGACGGCCTGGATGAGGTACCCGAAGCCGGGCGGCGGCGTGCCTGCCTACTGCAAGCAATCCAGTCCTTCCTGAGTGAAATCCCCAAATCTTCCCGTGCCATTCTCACCGCCCGGCCCTACGCTTACGCCGACCCCCGCTGGCAGTTGCCCAGGTTCGATATCCTGGCGCTGGCGCCCTTCAGCAAAGAGCAGGTGGAGGGTTTCGTGCGCCAATGGTATAAAGCCGCCCGTTCGGTTTTGCAATGGGACGAGATTGAGACCAAAGCGCGAGCCAACGGTTTGCTGGCTGTGATGTGGCAGCGCCGTTACCTGGCCGATTTGGCCTCTCGCCCGCTGCTCCTGACCTTGATCGCCGGGCTGAACGCCAGCCAAAAGCGCCTGCCCGAAGACCGCGCCGACCTGTATGAGCAATCGGTACAGTTGTTGCTGACCCAATGGCAGCGCCAGAGCATCACCGAAGACCCGGACGGAAAGCCCCTGGTCGATTATGGCATTTTGCGTGTGCTGGGGATGGATGAGCGCGACCTGCGCTCGGGCATGGCGCGCCTGGCTTATGAAGTGCACGAAAAACAAGGGCTGCTGGACGAAGACAGCCGGGGCGAAGATGCCCCTGCGGATATCCCGTTGGGTACAATCCTGGAAATCCTTGGCAAAGCCACCCCCGTTGATCTGAAAACAGATGTGGTAGTGGAATATCTTGACCGCCGCTCGGGACTGTTAGTTGCTCGGGAGAAGGGTATCTATTCCTTCCCCCATCGCTCCTTCCAGGAATACCTGGCAGGCTGCCATCTGACCAACCAGGCCGATTTCCACACTCGTATTTGCGTACTGGCGGGAAACTCGCTGGAATGGTGGCGCGAGGTGATCCTGTTGGCCATTGGCAAGGTGCGCCAGGGTGGCGAGGGACAGGCCTTGAGCACCTTGCAAGCGCTCGTTCCGGGCACGCCCGAGGAGCTCGAGCAAGTGGAGGACTCGCATTGGCGGCGGGCGGCGCTGGCAGGCACGGCGCTGCTGGAGCTGCGCTTGCAGGAGCGGGCCGCGGGCGACGAACAAACCGGCGTGCTGGTCAAGCGCCTGCGCCGCTGGTTATTACGCCTGGTGGAAGAGGGCCGCCTGCCGGCCCGCGAGCGGGCTGAAGCGGGCGACATCTTGGGCAAGCTGGGCGACCCGCGCTTTGCCCCCAACCTTATGGGCCTGCCGGCGCTGTTCCGCGGAAAGCCGGAGGAAAGTCTGGGGTTCGTACGCATTTCCGCCGGGCTGTTTATCATGGGCAGCCGGGAAGGGGAGGAAGGCGCTTTTGATAACGAGTATGGCAATCCCGAGCCGCTCTTGATCTCTTACGATTACTGGATGGCACGTTACCCGGTAACGGTGGGGCAATATGCCCATTTCGTGCAGGAGCAGGGTTATGAAAACCAGGAATGGTGGAGCCAGACCGGTTGGGATTGGCGCACCGGAAAATATGACAGCAAAGTAGAAGACAGGATTTTCCGCGATTGGCTGACAGTGCGCAAGTTGAAGCAGCGCGGCGCACCGTACTGGTGGCAAGATCAACTTGCTACTCCCACCCGCCCGGTGATAGGCGTGAGTTGGTTTGAGGCAATGGCGTATGCAAAGTGGGTGAATCAGAAGCTGTCAGCTCTCAGCGGCCCCTTCGGGATGCTTCGCGATCAGCTTATAGCTAGAGCGGAGAATCCAGATGCCAAACGCTTATGGCGTGACTTGGCAGCACAAAAGATCGTTGCTCGGCTGCCGACGGAGGCGGAGTGGGAGAAAGCCGCGCGGGGGGCGGACAGGCGCAGGTATCCCTGGGGCAACGCAGACTGGGACGAGGAAAGTGCTAATATTGGCAACAGCAATATCAGCCACTCCAGCCCGGTCGGTATGTACCCCCACGGCGCAACACCCGAAGAGATCATGGAGCTTTCGGGGAACGTGAGTGAATGGATGCTGAGCGGTTACCGCCCATATCCCTATATTCGCCAATCGCACCGCCTGCACGTGAGTGAAAATGCGATCCGAGTATTGCGTGGCGGCTCGTGGGACGATATTCAGAGGAACACACGCTGTGCAGTCCGCGATTGGAGCGACCCCGACGACTTCCGCAGCGACATCGGTATTCGGCTTGTTCTCTCCCCCGCACTGGGCACTTGAAGTGTGGCGGATTCTGGGTTCTGATTCCTGGATTCTGAATTCCGAATCCTGATTCCTGGCCCTACCCGGGGGATTGGGGAATAAGAGAAGATTTTTTCCACGAATAACACGAATGGACGCGAATTTACAGAACAGATAAAGCCTGGAGAAGTCTAGCCAAGAATTACGAGTAGAATCATGTCAAGAGATAATCGGTGAACGAATAAGATTTCCCTGATCAAGCGGGAAGCACGAAAAACGTGGAGGCGGGATGAAAGCCAAATTGCCATGGATCGTACTCATTCTTTTTATCTTGATCGTCGGGGGCACGGCCATCTTCTGGTTGGAGCCGCTGACAAAATGGATCGCGCCGAATTCCGATCTGATTCAAGGCGCTGAAGCCCTGGTGTCGATCGTCTTCTTCCTTGTCTCAGGCATCCTGGGGTGGTTCAAGCTGTTCCAGAAGAGCACTCCTGCTGCTGCCTCGATCCGTGCTGAGGGAACGTATATTGGCGGTGATGTAAACACCGGCGGGGGCAAATTCACCGGACGGGATGATGTGACCCAAGCAGGGGATAACTCAGTGGTTTTCGGCCAAGTAAATGGCCCGGTCACAATCCAAACCGGATCGACTCCCCCGCCCGCCAGGCCGCCCGCCGAGTCGGCTGCCCAAACCCAACAAGCCTACCTGGCGTTTGTGGCCGAACGCTACCGCTTCTTGAGCTTCAAGGGCTTTGGCCCCAGCGACACCATCGAAATGCGCGTACCGCTCATGGGCCTGTACGTGCCGCTGAAGGCCAGGCGAGAACTGCCCAAAGGTGGAGAAACCTGGACCGCCGAAGTGCGATTGGCAGGGCGGAAGTTGAAGGCGAATGAGGAAGAGCCGTTGAAGTATTCTCAACCGCAGCCGGTTGTCGAACTGCTGGGCGAGAACGGCGGCCTGATCTTGCTGGGCGATCCCGGCGCGGGCAAGAGCACTTTTCTCAAATTTTTGGCGGTGAAGTGCGCCCTGGGAGAAGGGGAAGCCTTGGGCCTGGGAGGGCAGCTGCCGGTGTTAATTCCGCTGGCGGCGTACGCCAACCAGCTCGAGAAAGCTGAGATGCGCCTGGACCAGTTCATTGAAGAGTACTTTTGCCAGACCTGCCAGGATTGGCCCGTGGGCGAGATGCTGCGCGCTGCTTTGAAGGATGGCAACGCGCTGGTACTTCTCGATGGGTTGGACGAAGTCAAGAACCTGGACATGCGCCACACGGTCGTCGAGCGGGTGGTCAACTACTTCACTGTTCACAAGAACAAGGGCAATAAGTTCGTCCTCACCAGCCGGGTGGTCGGCTATCGCGATGCGCGCCTGGCGGCGGAGGGGTTGGTGGAAGCCACCCTGGTAGATTTTGACGACGAGGAGATCGGCGAGTTCGCCCAAAAATGGACCGCCATTTTGGAGCAGCAGGCCCAGGGAGAGGGGGCAGCCGCCAGGTTCGATGCCGACAAAGAAAGCAAAGAGTTGATCGATGCCGTTAACCGCAGCGAAGGTGTCCGGCGGCTGGCGTCCAACCCGCTGCTGCTCACCATCCTGGCGGTGATGAAGCGCCAGGGCGTGACCCTGCCGGAGCGGCGCGTGGAACTGTACGAGCAGTACGTGCGCACGATGCTGTCCACCTGGAACCGCGCGCGCAGCATGACCGGGCGGGCGGTGGGGCGCGACCTGGATGTGGTTGAGACGGTGCGGCTGCTGGCCCCGCTGGCCTTGTGGATGCACACCGTCAGCCCCGGGGTGGGGCTGGTCAAGCGCGAAGATCTGCTGCGTGAGTTGAAGAGGTTGTTTGAAAACCGCGGCGAAGAAAACGCGGAGAAGAAAGCCCGCGATTTTCTGGCAGACGTGCACGAGCACACCGCTCTGCTGCTGGAGCGCGGCCCGAGCGAATACGGCTTCATCCACCTGACCTTTGAGGAATACCTGGCGGGGGTGGGCATGGCCTTGCAGGCCGAAGGGCAGCCCGATGTGATCTTTGAGCAAATCAAAGACCATGTGGGCGACCCTGCCTGGCGCGAGGTGGCCCTCCTGGCGGTGGGCTATGTGGGCCTGATCCAGCAAATGCCGGGAGTGGCCGGAAAAGTGCTGGAAAAGCTGGTGACCGAGCAGCCTGGCGAGCCCGGCGCGGCGGTGGCCCTGGCGGGCGAAGCGGCCTGCGATTCCCGCGCCGTGGGGATTGGCAAGCCCAGCCTGGAAAAAGTCATCGAAGCGTTGATCACGACCATGCAAAACGCGGATGTGGAAAAACGTTTACGTAGAAGCGCCGGCTTCTCGCTAGGGGCGTTGGGCTGGAAGCCGGAAGGATTGGAGCAGTTCATCGAAATCCCGGCGGGGACATTTCTGTATGGCGACGATAAAACGCCGCACAATATCCCGTATGCCTATTGGATCGCCCAATTCCCGGTTACCAATGCCCAGTATAGCGAATTCATCGCCGCCGGCGGGCACAAGACACACCGCTGTTGGAGCAAAGCCGGGTGGGAGTGGAAAGAACAAGAACAAAGAACTCAGCCTGGCTACTGGGATGATTCGACCTGGAACAACCCTATCTTCCCGGTGGTGAGCGTGAGCTGGTATGAAGCCGAAGCCTATGCCGCCTGGCGGTCGGAACAGATGCGCCAGGCTGGACAACTGCCCGAGGGGTGTATCGCGCGCCTGCCCACCGAGCAGGAGTGGGAGAAAGCCGCGCGCGGGACAGACGGGCGCGAATTTCCCTGGGGAGATGCGTTTGATCAGCGCTTTGCGAACACGCGCGAGTCGGGCGGCTTAGGCACAACCGCGGTGTGCACTTATCCGCAAGGAGTCAGCCTGTCTGGAGCCTGGGACATGAGTGGGAATGTGTTTGAGTGGACGCGCAGTAAAGAAGGCTCTAGGAATGTGTTGCGCGGCGGCTCGTGGCGCAGCGCTGTTAGGCTCGCGCGCTGTGCCTTCCGCTTCAGGAGCGGCCCCGACGACTTCTACTACTATATCGGTTTTCGGCTTGTTCTCTCCCTGGCGGATTCTGGATCCTGATTCCTGGATTCTGTGTTCCGAATCCTGGTTCCTGGCCCTACCCGAATCTGTGGCCGCGGAGTCATGCGGTTTTAAACGATTTCTGAAAAAAGAGGCCTTTATCCACGAATTTCACGAATGGACACGAATTCAACCGGAAACAATCTCTATACCTAATGCATGCTACAATTCAGAGAACAGCAAATGAATTATGAGGAGGGAAGTATGGCGCAGAAAAAAGACAAGAATCAAAAGCCGACCCATGTGGATGGCGCATACATCGGTGGGAACGTCAACACCGGCGGGGGTGACTTTGTCGGGCGGGATAAGGTCGTTCACGGGGACGTCAACAGCGTCACGATCCGCGGGGACGCTGCGGGCAACACCTTCGTGACCGGGAAGGGCAACGTGGTGACCAATCAGACGGTCAAGATCGAGCAGGTGCTGGAGGCGTTGAAGGATTTCCGCGAAGCCCTGCCCCAATCCGGGTTGGATGAGGAGACCGTTGAGGTCATCGAGGGGGAGGTCATGGATGTTGAGAAACAACTGGCCAAGCCCGAACCGAAGAAGCACCTGGTGCTGCCCAAGCTGGAGGCCGTGGTGGCCACGCTGACGGGGCTGGTGGGCGCCGGCGAGGCGGTGCAGAAGCTGCTGCCGATGGCGCAAAAGGCGCTCGAGTGGGCGCAGCAGTTATTGAAGTAAAAGCAGGCTATTGCCTGACAAGGAGGTGCTATCACTCTAGATTAGGAAAATTTCGAATCTAATTATTTGGGAGTAATCTCCCTCCAAAACGCATCCATCAACATCAGTGCTAAGAATGGGGTTAACATGACAGTTCAAGGTCAATTAAAAGACAAGGTGAAAATACTAGAAATAGCCGTGGCCGTTATAGCTATTATCAGTTTTATATTCGGCGTGGCTAACTGGGGTGATATTCAGCAATATTTCTGGCGCCAGCGAATCGTTGGTACATGGCAAGACGAAGGGGGAAATCTAATTAGATTTGACGGAGATGGAAATTATACAATGGGCGGATTACTACCAGCTAATGGTTTATACGATTTTCCCGACAAAGATCATATCATACTCCAAACAAGCGGAATATTTGGAATCGTAGGAAATCAAATGTTCGAGGTAAAATTCTCAGGAAAGACCATGGGATGGCAAGATTTATCACTTGGCTTTACATACACTTATAGTAAAGTCAAATAGTAAAGTGACTTAAGAGGCTGTCTGAAAAGATCTCAGGCAGCCTCTTTTTTTTGGAAAACGAGAGATACAATAATTTTATCGGCTTGTTAAACAATTTTGTATTCTGACTATTATGCCAACGCAAAATGACAAACCCCGTGCCCTAATGATCCCCCAGAAGGTACTACAGCTTTTCCCTGACCTAACAATTTCTTAACCATTTGTTTCTTTTTGCCTCTCGGCCCAAACTATGGCTATAATAATAAAAACGGGTCGTTTTCTATCACCCGTTCCGCATTGCGATTGGCCAACTCAGGGGATCATACGACAAATTGAGCAGCTGACCGCTCAACACTTTCCCCGATAGATGGGATGCTCGGTAATAGAGAGTACCCTCCTTCTCCCGGTTGTTGGCCGGAGAAATGATCGTTCTAACCAACAGGAGATTGTTTTGGATTTGTTCCCTCCTCCCATTCCCACCTCAGGCATCCGTGACAACTTCAAACGTGGCAGCGTCGCCGATTTTCTCACCGAAAAAATCAAAGACGGATCCGTGCTCTCGATTGTCTCCGCATACTTTACGATTTATGCCTATGAAGCGTTGAAAGACAAACTGGATGTGATTGAACACCTCCGCTTCTTGTTCGGCGAGCCGCGCTTCGTCAAGTCGCTGGACCCCGACAAGACCGACAAAAAAGCCTACAAGATCGAGGACGATGGGTTGAAGCTGACCAACCGCCTCGAACAGCGCCGCGTTGCTCGAGAATGCGCCGAATGGATTGAGCAAAAGGTCGATATCCGCTCTGTCCGTCAGGCCAACCTGCTGCATGGAAAGATGTACCACATCGCCAACGGTGGCGTGGAAGAGGCCATTTTAGGCAGCTCAAACTTCACGGTCAGTGGCCTGGGCATGGCAAACCACAACAACAATATCGAGCTGAACCTGATTGTCGACAGCAACCGCGACCAGCGCGATTTGAAAGCCTGGTTCGAGGAGCTTTGGAATTCAGAAGAGCTGGTTGAAGATGTGAAGGCAGACGTGCTGTCTTATCTTGCGCAGCTCTACCAAGACAACTCGCCTGAGTTCATCTACTTCAAAACCTTATTCCACCTCTTTGAGCAATTCTTATCTGACCAGGATAAAGGCGGTTTGTCGGATATCAAGAATCAGATCGTCGACACAGATATCTGGAAAGCCCTTTTTGAATTTCAGCAAGATGGCGTAAAAGGCGCGATCAACAAAATCCTGGCCTATAACGGCTGTATTCTGGCCGACAGCGTCGGCCTGGGAAAAACCTACGAAGCCCTGGCAGTCATCAAGTATTTCGAACTGCGTAACGATCGGGTTCTGGTGCTGTGCCCCAAAAAGCTGCGTGAAAACTGGACGGTGTATCAGGCGCAGAACAACAGCGAGCTCAACCCCTTCCTGCGCGACCGGTTCAATTACACTGTGCTTTCTCACACGGATTTGAGCCGAGAGAAAGGCCGCACGGGGGATATCGATCTGGCCAACATCAATTGGGGAAACTACGATTTTGTGGTCATCGACGAGTCGCATAATTTCCGCAACAACACTCCTGGCAAAAGAGACGAAGAAGGCAACGTGGTTCGCCGCAGCCGATACCAGCGCCTGATGGAAGATATCATCCAGCAGGGCGTGAAGACCAAAGTGCTGCTCCTCTCGGCCACACCGGTGAACAACGACCTGAAGGACTTGCGCAACCAAATCTATTTCCTGACCGAGAACTGTGACGATGCGTTCGATGGCCCTCTAGGTATCAGCAGTATTAAAGACACCTTGGCCGCGGCACAGCGCACCTTCACCGAATGGGCCAAGAGCTCGCCAGAGCACAAAACCAAGGATTTGCTCCAGCAGCTCAGCTCGGCGTTCTTCAAACTGCTGGACGCGCTGACAATTGCCCGCTCGCGAAAGCATATCCAAAAATACTACCAAGATAATATTGCCCTCTTGGGAGGGTTCCCCGCGCGGCTCAAACCGATCTCCGTCTTCCCGGACATCGATCTGGCCGGCGAATTCATGTCCTACGACACGCTCAACGAAGACATCTCCAATTACAGGCTTTCGCTCTTCAACCCTTCTGAGTATCTCATCGATGAGCACCGCTCGAAATATGATGTCAAGTACGCCAAAGAGCAGCCCAACCTGTTCGATCGAAGGCTGACAGACAAGTTCTCCCAGCGCGTACGCGAGCATTTCTTGATCGGCATGATGAAGGTCAACTTCCTCAAACGACTGGAGAGCTCCGTCCATTCCTTTGACATCACCATGCGGCGCACGATTGACAAGATTGATGGTCTAATGGACCGAATCCAGCGTTTTCAACGCTTCCAGGCCGAAAACCCCGACCTGGATTTTGAAGACCTGATGATTACCGACGTGGACGACGAAGAGTTGCAAGATGCCCTGGAAGTAGGCAAGCTCAAATTCAAGATGGCGCACATTGAACTGGACCGCTGGCTCAAAGATTTGCGCCATGACCGCGACCAGCTTCACAAGTTGGAATTATCGGCCCGCGAGATTACCGCAGCACGGGATGCTAAGTTGGCCGAGCTGAAAAAGCTGATCGAGAACAAGGTCAAGCACCCCAGCACCGACAAATCGGGGCGGCCCAACCGCAAACTGCTGGTGTTCACCGCCTTTGCCGACACCGCCGATTATCTCTACAAGGCCCTGCATGCATGGGCGACCCAAGAGTTAGGCATTCATATCGCCATGGTCTCAGGCGGCTCGACCGAAAACAAAACCAGCTTTGGCAAGAATGAGTTTAACCAGATTCTGATCAACTTCTCGCCCCACGCCAAAAACCGCGCCAAGATGCGTAGTATGCCCCAGGACCAAGAGATCGACCTGCTCATCGCCACCGACTGCATCAGCGAAGGGCAGAACCTGCAAGATTGCGACATGTTGATCAACTACGACATTCACTGGAACCCGGTGCGCGTCATCCAGCGCTTTGGCCGCATCGACCGCATTGGCAGTATCAATTCGGCTGTCCAGTTGGTCAACTTCTGGCCAACCCAGGACCTGGATAAATATATCTCCCTGAAAAATCGGGTGGAAGCGCGCATGGCGCTGGTGGATATTGCCGCCACCAACGAGGACAACCTGCTGAGCAACGACGAATTGCAGGAATTGATTAAAGAAGACCTGAAGTACCGCGACAAGCAACTGAAGCGTCTGCGAGAAGAAGTGCTGGACCTGGAAGACTTCAATGAAGTGGTTTCGCTCACCGATTTCACCCTGGACGATTTCCGGGCTGAGTTGAGCCGCTATATCGAGGCCAACCGGCAACTACTGAATGATGCGCCTCTGGGGCTTTATGCCATCGTCCCAACCGATCCCCAATACCCGATCATCCGGCCGGGGGTGATCTTCTGCCTCAAGCAGAAAGGCGATACGACCGGCAGCGAGGCAGTCAACCCGCTGCAGCCCTATTTTTTGGTATATGTCCTGGAGGATGGCTCAGTGCGCCTGGGCTTCACGCAGCCCAAGCAAATCCTGGAAGTCTTCCGGGCCTTGTGCGTTGGGAAAACCGCCGCCATTGAGACCCTGTGCGCGCAGTTCAATGAGGCCACCCAAAACGGGGACGATGTGTCCCATTATTCCGAGTTGCTTGAAAAATCCATTTTCTGGATTGAAAAAACCTTCAAGAAGCGCGTGGTGGGCAACCTGATTGCCGATCGCGGGGCGGTCATCCCTGATAAATCTAAACAAGTATCCAAATCCACCGATTTTGAATTGATCACCTGGTTAATCATTTGCTGATATGAATGAACTCGAAACCAAACGCCACATTGAACAGACTTTAGCCCGTTTTTCCAAAGGAAACTTGCGCGAAAACGGCATCGCTTTCCTCAACGCGCTCGGATACCGCAGCGGGCGAGAAGTGGTCCTGGAGCCCAACACCTTCGATGGGCTGGCCGACATTCACGCGCCTATTGCTCAGATCAACCGTGAGAAAGCTCTGGTGGCCGATTGGGTTTCAGTCGATATCCTGTTCCAGTTGACGGGCGATGATATTCGCGAACTTGCGCAAGCACGGTTTGTCTTTGACGGCACGACCCGAGTGGATAACCAGATCATCGAGTCGTACTTGTTCATCACCATCAAGCTCAAACAGGCCGAATACTCCCGCTCCAAATTCGCCGACATCACCCGCGAAATCAACAAGTTTTTTGCTATGCCGGTGATGGTTCTCTTCCAGCACGGATCATCCCTGACACTTTCGCTCATCAACCGGCGCCTGAACAAGCGCGAAGAAAACAAGGATGTCCTCGAGAAAGTAACTTTGATCAAAGGGATCAACCACGCGTCCCCTTTGCGCGCACACATCGAAATTCTCTTCGACCTTTCCCTCAACCAACTGCAGAAAGACACCCGCTTCCATAATTTCGTCGACCTGCACAACGCCTGGCAAAAGGCGCTGGATACCTCCGAACTGAACAAGAAGTTCTACCGCGAGGTGGCCAACTGGTACTTCTGGGCTGTGACAAACGTAACTTTCCCGAAGGATGCCGGCAATAACACCGAACAACGGAATGCAATTGGTGTGATTCGCCTGATCACTCGGTTAATATTCGTATGGTTCCTCAGAGAAAAAGGGCTGATTCCAGACGATTTGTTTAGCCAACGCAAGTTAGCGGAAATTCTCAACTACAAGGATAATTCCGGCAGCACATATTACAAAGCTATCCTCCAGAATTTATTTTTTGCCACTCTAAACCAAGAGATGAACTCGCCCGGAAAACGGGATAGACGCGATTTTCGAAAAGACGGGCAGAATTACAATATCACCAACCTTTATCGATATAAGAGCTACTTTAAAAACCCGGATCAGGCGCTTGATCTATTCCAGACTATCCCTTTCTTAAATGGTGGCCTGTTCGAGTGTCTTGATAAAACTGGTAAGAACGATTCCGAGAAAGTGCAGAGAGTGGACGGCTTTTCTGACCGTTCAGATAACGAGATCGTTATTCCAGATTGGTTGTTCTTCTCACCAGAAAAAAACATCGACCTGAATGAAATTTACGATACCCGCAACAAGCAATATAAGGTCCGCGGACTTATTGATATCTTTGATAGTTACAAATTCACGATCGAGGAAAATACGCCAATTGAAGAGGAAATCGCTCTAGATCCAGAACTATTAGGGAAAGTGTTCGAGAACTTGTTGGCTTCATTTAATCCAGAGACTGGTACAACAGCTCGTAAACAGACCGGGTCGTTCTACACACCTCGCGAAATAGTCGATTACATGGTCGACGAAGCTTTACTTGCATATTTCGAAGGAAAATTGGGAGAATCGTCAGAAAACCGGGATCGCCTGCGTGATCTTTTAGCATACAATGCTACCTCCCGCCAGTTTTCAAAAGATGAAATCTATACTCTTGTGCGCGCAATTGACAGCATTAAGGTTATCGACCCAGCGTGCGGCAGTGGCGCATTCCCAATGGGAATGTTGCATAAGTTGGTTTTTATCCTTCAAAAACTTGATCCCCAGAATGTATTATGGCGCGAGATACAAAAAGAGCGCGCGCTTCAAGAAACGTCAGAAGCTTACACTATTGGTGATACCGAAGAACGCCGTACACGTTTATTGGAAATCGAAGAAACTTTTGAAAAAAATCTAGATAATTATGGACGAAAGCTTTTCTTGATCCAGAACTGTATTTATGGTGTGGATATTCAACCTATTGCAGTGCAAATCTCTAAACTGCGCTTTTTCATTTCTTTGGTGGTTGACCAAAGAATCGATGACAAGATTGCCAATCGAAACATTCGTCCCCTGCCAAACTTGGAAACCAGGTTTGTTGCCGCTAACACCCTGATAAGTATCGAGCGTCCCCAACAAACTAGCATATTAAGAAACATGGAATTAGACCAAAAAGAGGCGGAGCTGGCCAAAATCCGGAAAAAGCACTTTGCAGCCCGCACCCCTGCTACAAAGCGAAAATATAGAGAGGAGGATGAAAAAATTCGCAAAGATATCGGCGAGCTCTTAAAAAAGGAACACTTCCTCCTGGAAACCACAGAGAAATTGGCAAAGTGGAACCCCTACGATCAAAACACCTTCGCAGATTTTTTTGATCCCGAATGGATGTTCTGGCTTCCAGAAGGCTTTGATGTGGTCATTGGGAACCCGCCTTATATGCGGGTGCAAATGATCCAACAAACTCAACCTGAATTTATGCCTTATTATCGTGAACATTACAAATCTGCCCAGGGCAGTTTCGATCTGTATGCACTCTTCATAGAAAAAGGCTACAGATTGATGAAAACCGACGGGCAATTGGCCTACATCGTCCCACATAAATTCTTCCAGGCTGCCTTCGGCGAGGGATTGCGTAAACTACTCACCAACCGTAAAGCGCTGCGCCAGATTGTGCGTTTCGGCGCCGAGCAGGTGTTTGAAGAAGCCACCACCTATACCTGCCTGTTATTCCTTTCTGCAAGGAAAAATGATCAGTTTGACCTGATTGAAGTCAAATCGTTGGAACGGGGCGAAGATGTGTTTCAAGCGGTGCGGCGGCGGGAAGAACACCCGGATTATGCACATGAATCGCTGCCAGAGCCAGAGATAATCGGAAGTGGTCATGGTGAAAATGTAGATTGGGATTTTTCGATCGGTTCCAGCAATCTTGTTCTGAAAAGAATTAAACAACATCCTAAACAGTTAGGGGATTTGATCAGGAAGATTTTTCAGGGTATTGCCACCAGCGCCGACAAAATCTACGTACTCGAAATTCTTTCTGAAAAAGAAGACACCTACCAGTGTTTCTCTAAACAACTGGGAGAGGAAGTTGAGATAGAGAAAGGGTTGGTCAAACCCTTCCTAATGGGCAAGGATGTGCATCGCTATGAAAACGTGACCGCCAAAAATGTGGTCATCTTTCCCTACCGCATTCTCAATGGCAAAGCGGAATTGATGCCGCAAAATTTTATTCGGGAGAAATTTCCATTGGGCTGGCAATATCTCGAGCGCAACGAAAATGCTCTGGCTGAGCGCGAGCACGGAAGAATGCACGGGCAGCAGTTCTATGCGTATATTTATCCGAAGAACTTAATCGAATTTGAAGCTGTGAAGATCATGACACCGGATATATGCAATGGCCCGCAAATGACGATTGATTTAACTGGCAGTCTTTACCACACAACAACAATTTATAGCTTTATCTTTAAACCAGGTGTGGTAAAAAACGAAAAGTATCTTCTTGGTTTAATGAATTCCCACTTGCTTTGGTATTTCCTTGCGGAAACGGGCACAGTCCTTCGAGGAGGTTACCTAAGGTTTAAAACAGAATACCTGAAGCCATTCCCGATTGCAGAGTCCAGACCTGAACAAGAGCAGGCAGTGGCCACTTTTGTGGATTATGTTCTCTTTCTCAAAGCGCTGCCTGAATCATCCAACCGTGAGGAAGAGGCTCGCCGGCGGTTGATGACTGCTTACTTCGAACAGTTGGTTAATGCGTTAATTTACGAAATTTATTTCCCGGAAGAATTTTTGGACGCTGGAAAGTCCATCTCTCGTTTACTTACATCGGATCAGGTCCCTCCGATTGAAAAATTCAATGGCGATAAACCTACACTCCTACAACAGTGCTTCCAAAGAATGTATCAGCAAAACCACCCTGTGCGGCAGATGACCTTTTTCCTAGATACCATCGAAGCCGTGCGCATCATTGAAGAGAGGTTAAGGGGAAATGAGAATCACCAAAATTGAACTAAAGGGGTTCCGTGTTTTTCATGGTAGTTACGAGATTGATTTAAGAAAAGAGGGTCGCAACTTACTCGTTTATGGGGAAAACGGCAGCGGAAAAACATCCTTTTTCCAGGCGATCAATTTATTCTTATCAACCCGTACACCTCTGCCTGAATTTTCAGCTAATCAAAATATCTTTGTCGAAACGGATGATAATTTTGTTAAGCTTTCGCTGGGTGATGGGCAAAATCCTGATCAGCTCTATGAATGGTCGAGGGATGCCAATCCATTTGCTGAGTCAGTGATTCTATCTGCTGCAAAAACAAAGGGCTTTTTCGACTATAAATCACTTTTGGAAACCTATTTTCTCCAACGGAACCAAGAGAAGGTAGATATTTTTGATATCCTAATTCGAAATCTGATTTCTGGCATGAATAACGGGATCACCAATACGCCATTTGGTGAGGAATGGACTACGATCGAAGCGTTATCCAAAAGCCGGATGACGCAGCGGGTTCGGGATCAAATAAATGAAAGACTTGAAGATTTTAAAGCAGGATTGACCAATGCGATCGCAGATCTAAACACCTGCGCCAATGTCATTTTGGCAGATTTCGACCATACAATTCGAGTTGAAATAACCTCGCCTGATCTTGTTTTTGACAACACGAAGAAACAATTTTCAAATAAAGAAATTGGGCTATCAGTTACGTATTACCAGAAAACGATCCAACACCATCATCTGTTTCTAAATGAAGCGCGTCTTTCAGCGATTGCATTATCTATCTATCTGGCATCGATTCTTCTAAATCCACAAAGCGATCTAAAAATACTAGCATTGGATGATGTGTTGATTGGCTTGGATATGTCTAATCGTTTCCCATTGATTAAAGTGCTTCAAAGGGAGTTCATCGATAAAGGCTGGCAAGTATTTTTAACAACCTATGACCGAGTCTGGTATGAGATGCTTTGCCAACGCATGCAAGATTCAGAATGGGCACGCGCCGAATTTTATTGCGGCGAGACAGACGAATATGATGTGCCGATCTACAAAAGCGGAAAAGGGTGGTTAGAGAAAGCAGAACAATTTCTTAATGATGGCGAACTAAAAGCATGCGTTATTTATATTCGTACAGGGTTTGAGCATATTCTCAAAAATTTTTGTGACAAAAAGAATCTCCGCGTGAAATTCCGATCTGATGGGAAATATGATAGCCAAGATTTCTGGGAGGTTTTGCTTTCGGAAAAAGCTCTTAAACATCAACAAGGTTTGCTCAATGATATTGAGCTATATCGTTCGAAAATCCTTAACCCATTGAGTCATGCAGCTTTTGTTAGTCCCATTAAACGAGAAATTCAGGAGGCATTGGATACGGTTAAGCTCTTGGAAGAAGAGTTAGAAAGATTACTCGCTCCGGCTTTGTCCAGTAAGATAATTGTAAATAAAGCCAAATCTCGTAAGTCGAGTCGAAAACAGATGCATAAATTAATAGTTCAACGGATTGCCAGGAGTGAAAATCCTTAGGGCATTTGAAATCATTTGGAAGATTGACACCGCCGAGACAGAGAAACCCAGCGAGCTGTCACGGCTAATTTTATTCCGGGCGACATTATTCCCGAGAATGAAGCTAACGCCCAGGATTTAAATTGAGAAGGAGATGAGACTATGCCGAAATACGATTTTTCCGTTCTTTTCGACCAGTATCCAGCCATCATCGCACTCATGCCTGAAACGTTCGGTAGTCATGAGTTCATCCTGGCGCTGGCCAGCCACAACCAAGCCGAGTACGTCCAGGCGCTGTATGCCTACCGGGATTCCCTGCATGAAGGCACCCCAGCCCCTTTCAAAGCGGTGCATCAGCAGCTATCCAGTGAACTGAAGAAATTTCCAAACCTGGTCACCTTGATTCATTCCAATATGCCCAGCAAAGATATCTTTGGCCACAACAACACCTGTGCGGAGTGGAAAAAAGTGTAATTAAGATGCCGGTTGAATACCAACCTACGAGGGAGGATAAAGATGTATTGTCCAAGTTGTGAACGCAACGCCGCACTAGAAATCGAGGAAGCGGAAGTGATGAACTGGGAATTCGACGGGCAAGACAGCGTGGAAGTCGAGATCCACATGCTGTTTGCTTGCTCTGAATGCCAGGAGGCATTGGCAGAATATTCAGGCACCTCTACGGAAGAGGTGCCGAAGTTGGCGGAATACCTGGATGAACATGAAGACGCCGATGCCAGTGAAGGGAAATTGAGTGCTCCGGAGGTGGAGACAAAAATCATCACCCGGGCGGGGGTCAAGACCTACCTGGCGAAATGGAAGGCAGATTTTAAATTGGGGCGCAAGACGTTCAAGGTGAACGGCGAGGTGGCGGCGAACCAGGCGACGATGGAGAAGATGAGCTGAGCATAACGGAGCGTGAAATGCAAAAATCTTTCGATGAAACCTGGGGAGAATTGCAAAAGCGGCTCAAGCCGGGGGAGTTCATCCCCAACTGGACGGCGCACAAAGGGTACAAGGGCGATGCCATGAAAATCGCCCAAGTGCATCAGGATGAAGTTGTTGTTGATTCTCCCACAGCCAAAACGCTTCAACACGTTTCTCGGCAAGAATTCGAAACCATATGGCCGCTCTGGCCCGATTATAAAGCCTTGCGCGTGCAGCGCCAGGAAATCCGCGACTTGACCCGTTCTTCAAGATACATCATCAACATTCTGCATTGGCTGGAAAGTAATACCCCTTAAAATGCAGTACCTGGAGGGAACGATGGAAATCAAACAAGCATTTGAAACTATCCGGGAAGCCGCCACCGCCGAGTTAGAAAAGACCCAACGAGCCGGCGCGGCGTATTTTACGCAAGGCGACACCGGCCGTGTGCGCGAAACCGCCGACCGGGTGGAACAGATCAAGCAGATGCTGCAAATGCTGGGTGATCTTCAAAGCCAGTGGCGGAAGATCATGCCCGCTCCAGCACCGCAACCGGAACACCACCCTGCTCCCGCACCGCAACCGGAACACCACCCTGCTCCCGCACGCGTGAATATTCAGAGAACACCACGAGGAGAAAAGACTCCCCAGGATGATTTCTACATTCCCATTTTGAAAGTTCTGGTCGAGATGGGCGGCAGGGGGCGCACCGGTCTGGTCATTGACCGGGTGGGTGAATTGATGGAGGGAGTTCTGAATGATTTAGACCGTGAAATAATGAAAGGCCGAAGAGATATCCTTTGGCGAAATACAGCCGCCTGGGCACGCAATGATTTAAAGAATTCAGGATATCTGAGCGATCAGTCCCCGAATGGTATTTGGGAAATCACTGCGGAAGGGCGTAGTTATTTGGCAAATCGGAAGAGGTGATCAATGTCTGAAGAACTTTCATTTACTGATTTTCGTGCTCAATGGCTTGAAGATATAGAGAGTGGATCTCCATCTACGGTAGAAGTTGGAAATCGATTTTCGCGGAAATTGATCACCCAATGGCTGGACATCAGCGAGGATTCCGAAGATATTATTTATTGTGATGGGAGCGGCGACGGCGGAATCGATATCGCTTTTTTACAACATGACGAAGTAGATGGAAACGGGGCCATTGGTTACACCTGGTACCTTGTTCAAAGCAAGTACAACAGCTCATTTCAAGGGACCGACACGATCTTCATTGAAGGCAGAAAAGTCATTGACACGCTCAGCGGTTTCCACCCAAACTTGTCGTCCATCGCAGCAGACCTGGTTGACCGGCTAAGGACTTTCTTGAGTCGCTCCTCAGAACATGACCGCATCGTTCTTGTGTATGGATCGATTGAGCCGTTGAGTGAGGACGAAGAACGAGCCATGAACGACGTGCGAATTTTGGGCCAGCAACGACTCGGTAGCAGATTTGAGGTGGTTTCGGTAACGGTTAACACGATCTACGAAAAGGTTATCGACACCTTGGGCATTGACCAAAGAATTCAAATACCCATCCATGCACACTTGAACGACACAGAAAGTGGCTTATTGGTCGGAACAATCGGTTTAGTCGATTTGTACCAGTTCTTAAAACAATATCAACACGCCAACCGCGGTGACCTGGATATGATCTACGAAAAGAACGTTCGGCGCTTTTTGGGAGGGCGGGGAAGGATACGTTTTGTCAAGGGGCAAACTGGAAAGAAGGAGCGTAAAGAGGATCGCGTGAGAATCAGACAAATCTCACCGAAAAT